>NZ_DBPRYF010000039.1:0-71962 GCF_059755235.1 Sulfurisphaera sp. | reverse complement strand
GAGACCCCCCACCCTTCCCGACCAATTAATAAATCCTCATTTAGGCTAATTAGTTTAACTCCTCTAATATTTCACATAAAGAATTCACTATCTTAACACCCACACTTCTTACTCTTTCCTCATTTATTGGCACCTCAGATTTTACTAGATAGATCTTACCTAACTTAGCATTCTTAAAAGCTACTACATCAACTTCTGTGTCTCCAATACCTATAGAAGATTGAGGATCTAAATTAAGTCCATTGAGAGCTAGAACAACTCCTTCCGGATCCGGCTTACATTCTTAACCTCATCACCGGTTACTAAGAGATCTGGAAATATTTGTATAGTATCAAGTACTTCTCTAGCAGAAATAGAGTTTGAGGATGTAACTATGGCTATTTTATATCCTTTCTCTTTTGCTTTATCTATTATTTCCTTTGCACACTCAGTTCTCTTCGCTTTTCCTTTTACAAGTTCTATATAAACCTGATTTTTGACATCCATTAACTCCTTCCATTTATCATTGGCTAAAATCCTTGCTATTTCAGCTGTTTTTCTGCCTAAAAGTGTCTCAATTTTTACTTCACTTTTTATGCCAAGTTTGTTTAATGCGGCTTCCCATGCTTCCTTATGGATAAAAGCTGTATTAGCTAAAGTGCCATCTAAATCAAAAATAATTCCCTTCAAGGTATTATCAAGCTTCTTATTGCTTCTCCTTCCTCTAATAATTTTACTGCCTCGTTAATTTCTTCTAGTTTAAATCTGCCAGTAACTAGCTTACTTGGATCATATTTACCAGTCTTAACCAATTCTAATAATCTCGGCATATCAACTCTTGGTCTTCCACCATAATTTCCTATTATAGTTATTCCATTTCTTACAACCATTGCTATCCTTAATGGGATTTGGGCAGATACTGGAGGTAAACCAATAAGAACTACTCTACCGCCAATCCTAACTGATTCTATAGCCATTTGAATAGTATCTTGTGTCCCACCAGCTTCTATTACAACGTCTGGACCTCCACCAGTCATTTCCTTCAAAGCCTTTACAGGATCGGTTTCTTTTGTGTTTATTACGTCAGTAGCTCCAAATTCCATTGCCTTTTCCAACTTCCACTTTTTAGTACCTAAAGCTATTATTCTTCCAGCTCCACTTGCTTTTAAGAGTTGAATAACAGAGAGTCCTACTCCACCAACACCTACTACAGCAACAGTTTCACCAGGCTCAATCTTCGCAGAATCAACAGCACCATAACCGGTAATACCAGCACATCCTAAAACTGCTACTTTCTCTAAATTAGTGTCTTGTGGAACGACAGTTAAGGCATTTTCATGTACAACAGCATACTCCGCAAATCCTCCACCAAGAAAAGTCCTAACTGGAGTGCCATCCTTTAACCTAAGTCTCGTAGTTCCATCAAACATAGTTCCTTTTAATCTAACGGAAGAGAACGTTTCGCATAGATTTTCATGACCAGAAATACAGTTCCTGCATTTACCGCAAGGATGGATAAATGCTGAAATTACTTTATCACCTGGTTTTACTCTCGTAACTCCGGGACCTACTTTTTTCACTATCCCAGATATTTCATGGCCAGCAACCACTGGTGGAGGAACCGGGGTTGCTCCAACAAATACATTAACATCTGAATGGCACATCCCAGTTGCAGTTACTTGTACCATTACTTCGTTTTCCTTAGGGTCATCTATCTCAACATCTTCTATTTTTAATGGTTCTTTATAGTTAAAGAGAACTGCAGCACGCATTAATATCTAATTGTTTAAAAAGTATAAAAAACTTATATCCTAATAACAACTTCTTGGAAGATAATAGCTAATATTGCAAATATTATTTCAATTCCCCACAAAATAGCTACTACTTGGTATTCTTTGAACTTTCCTAATTTCATAACAATATGTGTTAGAGAGTTTGGTTTATCATCCCAATATAGGTAACCCTCTGGCGACACTTTACCAAAAGAGACTCCTTTGAATTTAGTCCTAGCTTTCAACACGAACTCTATTACATAAGGTATATAAAGAAAGAAGAGAGCAGTGTACATATAACCAGCTATACCTATAGAACCTATAACAGAACCAATAAAGTAGGTACCTATATTACCCAGAAAGATTTTTGCGGGGTACTTATTAAACAACAAGAAAGAGAAAAGAACAAAAGCTAATATTAAAGCCAAGATACCAGCATAGAAGGAAGGCCCATTTGATCTCAACCCTATGTAGGCTAGGGTTGAAGCCATGATTATGCCCATACCAGTTCCCAAACCATTAAGTCCCTCAAGCATGTTAAATGCATTAGCAGTAATTGTTAGAGCAGCAGGTAATATTAATATGTAAAATAACAATCCGAAATTTACAATACCGAAGAATGGAATTGAAATTGCGGAATGACCAGAACTATACAATATAAGAGGAACTGAAGCAAAAATTGGTGTAAAAGCTCTTACTGCTTGCCTTAGATTTAACACGTCATCAAGAATACCTAAGTAACCTATTAAAAGCGATGAAAGAAGTACGGATACAACAACCTTTTCTATCTCTTCTTTACCCGGGCTTAAATCCGTGAGAAGAAGATAAGAAAAAGAACCTGCTACGAATCCAGCTACTATACTAACTCCTCCCAATACTGGAATTTCAGGTTTATCGGGTTTATTGACATCTTTACCAACAAAACCTCTAGCTCTAGAAATTTTTATTATCCATACTGTGACTATATAGGTAGTTAAGTACCCTATTAACGCTGAAACAATAATATCAGCAGGATTCATTTTCTCCTTTTTACCGTAAACTCCGCCAGATATTTTAAAGCCTTTCCAGCCTCATCATTCTTCCAGCTGATTGACTGAAGGGCTTCTAAAGCTTTATTCCTATACTGATCAGCTAAATCATACGCATATTCTAAAGAGTATTTCTTTATTATTTCAGCACAAGTAGACAGTTCTTCCTTAGTAGCGTTTCTGTTACCTAACGTTTTATCCATTATTTTCTTTTCTTCGTCATTAGCTTCTTTAAAAGCCTTTATAACCAAAATTGTCTTTTTCCCTTCTCTTATATCACTAAATAATGGTTTACCTAATTCTTTTTCATCAGCTGTTAATCCCAGAATATCGTCAATGATCTGGAATGAGATACCAAGGTTAAGTCCATACTGTGACAATGCTTCTACATCTTTTTCATTCCCTCCAGCTATCAAACCACCCAAAGACGCTGAAGTTGAAAATAACATCGCTGTCTTTCTCATTATCATGTCAAGATACTCCTTTTCACTTACATATTTTCTATCCTCGAATTGCATGTCTAACGCTTGACCTTCAGAAACAACAATTATGGAATTGGTAAAAATAGAAAAAGCCTTTGTTATTCTCTCACTAGGTGTACCCTTAAAAGCATCGTTTAACAACTGAAAGGCTTTAGCGTGAAGTAGATCACCTGCAAGAATAGCCATAGGTATTCCCCATTTGACGTGTACAGTTGGCATTCCTCTCCTTGTCGTATCTTGATCCATTATATCATCATGAATAAGGGTAAAAGTATGAAGAACTTCTACTGCAGCACCAGCTAAATAAGCTCTATCTCTTTCCCCTCCTAAAAGATCTGAGGACGCAACTAAGATTAATGGTCTTAATCTCTTTCCTCCTGCACTAAATAAGTAATAAGAAGCATCGTATAAGTCCTTTATATTACCTTTTATATACTCTTCTATCTTTTTGTTTACGTTAGCAACTATTTCGTTAAAGTAATTCTCAAAACTCATGTTCTTCTCTTTCTAACATTATCATAATAAGATAAATTTATCCCTCTAGAATCTAGCCAGTTCCTTAACTCTTTGTTTATAACTATTGGTGTCTTTTTCAAGCTTTTTAAATCCTTATTCCCACTCAAGAACATAGCGACCTTTAGTTCAAAAATAACCTTGTTTAGGAACTCTATTAGAGCTTCTTTCCCCTTGACTGCTGCTTTTAATGCAGGTAAAGCAAATCCTCCAATATCTGCACCTAATGCTATGGCCCTAGCTACGTCCAAACCGTTCCTTATCCCTCCACTTCCAATAATTGTACTTTCTGGTGCAGAGTTTCTTACTTCTACTATTGAAGCGGCTGTAGGAATTCCCCAGTCAGCGAATAGTTTGGCACTTTCTGCTTTCCAATTATTCCGCCTAATTCCCCTAAACATTTCCACAGCAACCCAACTTGTACCGCCAACACCAGAAGTGTCGAAATGTTTTATTCCGTTCTCATAAAATGTCTTGGCTACTTCCATTGATAGTCCTGATCCGCTTTCTTTAATTATTACCGGAACTCTAATAGATTTAGCTATATCAATAAGCTTATAGAGAATATCAATAGAATAATTGGGTTCTCCTTCTGGTTGAAAAACTTCTTGCGAAGAATTGAAATGAATTGCTATAGCATCTGCTTCAATCATTTGAATTGCTTCCTCAACTTGCTTTAAATCATAACCTTTAACAAACTGAGGGGCTCCAAGGTTAGCAATTAACGGTACACTAGGCGCTTTCTTTCTTGTTATTGCAAAGGTTTCTCTAGTTTCTTTCCTTTCTATAGCTATTCTCTGGCTCCCAACACCCATACCTAGTCCTAACTCCTCAACAGCCTCAGCAAGAGTCTCATTTATCCTACCTAATTCTGGTAACCCGCCTGTCATACCAGTTATTATTACTGGAGCTGACATCTTCTTTCCTAGAAAATTAGTTGATGTATCTACATCAGAGAGGGAGAAACCCGGAAGAGACTGGTGAACAAGCTTTACGTCATCAATCAAAGTGCTTCCAATTTCTACATCTTCATAAAGACATATTTCAACGTGCTCTATTTTCCTGTTAGTTATTGAAATTACCTTCACCCCTTAATTCAATAACACTTGCATTATTTAAATCCCAAATTACTTTCCAATCTAATCTTGTAGGTGACGGAATAGAATACAAGGAAAACCATAAGCCATTTTCGACCCTTATGAGGTTTAAATCGCTCGTTTCTGCAAATTCAACAGGTAGTATGCCGAGAAGATGAACTAAGGAATTATCGATATAAGTAAAAGAGGATAGATCAATTGGATAACTATATATTAATTCAACCTTAAATTTTCTAGGATTTACCGTTACTGGGTCTTCTCCATCTCTATATAAAATATCTTTATTTAATAGAAGGGCCTTTCTTAAACCTCTTATCAACTCAGAATTGTATAGCGAGTCATCTATCATTTCAAGTACATTATTCATCTCTTCATCAGATATTGGAAGTTTGCATTTTTCTATTGATTTTTTAAAATAGAGATAAGAAAGATATACATATTTTGAGGAAAAAGGAATTTTGCCCTTAAGGTTAATATTTACATTACATGAGAAACCAGTAGCCTCTCTAAAATTATCAAAAAACTCATTAGGTAATTCTGGGGGCTCTTCAACTATCTGAGAGTTTGTGTTATAAAAAGATATTAGGATAGGGTTATTTACGCCTTTTAGCGGAATACCAAAAATCGGTATAGGTAGACTAATCACCGAACCTCACTGAAAGATAACCCACTACAGAACTCTTATCTCCAGATGTATCTCCGGATGTTGCATGTTTTAACACATAAGGTCTTTTATTAAACTTCCTTGCCAAAATAAGAACTGTCATTATAGGACCGAATCCACATACAGTAACATCTTTTTCCTCAACTACATTAAACAAGCCCTTGTAGTCTAACTGAGTGATTTTATCAATTACCATGTTATCCTTTTCAATTGTCTTATCATGAGGTTCGTAGTGGTTCAAATCACTACTAGCAATAACAACTATGTCCTTATCTGAATATTTCTTCATAACCCGATATATACCTTCGGCAATAAATTCTGATATCTCTGGTGTTTGCATCATGATTACAATAGGTACAATCTTAATTTTTGAATCAAAGAAATATTGAAGAAATGGCACTTGGACTTCAACCGAATGCTCATACAAATGAGCCCTCTCATCAATATCAATAACTTCAGATTCTCTAACTAGATCCATTGCAATTTGCTCGTCAATTTCAACTTCCCCTAACGGGGTTTTCCATTTCCCTTTTGGCCAAATAGAAACGTAAGAACCTAAACCAGTATGGTTAGGGCCTAAAATAATTACAGTATCTGGAGTACCTTCAGAAGCTAAGTAATAATAAGCATGAGCAGCTACCGGCCCACTATACATATAACCAGCATGAGGGACAATAAAGAAAAGGTTATCACGTTTTACTTTTTGTGAAGGTACTTGAGGAATCTTACCAGGTCCGAGAGGATGTAAAAAAGACTCTTCAATTTGTTTTTTTAATTTATCTGCTTCACCTTCATAAAAGGCACCTGCCACAGCAGGTAATCTTATCATTCTACAAGCCTCGTTTCGAAGTCCTCAACTCTCTGTGGTATCTCCCCTTCTGGTGCTATCTCTCTTCTTTCTCTCAATATTTGTCTAGCTAATACCCAATAAAGTAATGCTAGAGATTTTCTTCCCTTATTATTAGCTGGAATAACTAAGTCAACAAAATCAACCTTAGCATCAGTATCTGAAAAAGCAACTACTGGGATACCAGTCTCTGATGCCTCTTTTATTGCTTGTAAATCGGTTCTAGGATCTGTAACTACAAGAACTTCTGGCTCAATATGTGTAGGTAAGTACGGATTAGTTAATATCCCTGGAGGAAATCTTCCTACAATCGATCTTCCCCTTACAACTTCTGCAAACTTTGAAACTGGTGTATAAGCATAAGGTCTGGAAGTTACAGTTACTATGTTTTCTGGCGTAAAGCGTGCTAAGAATTTCGCAGCTATTCTTAACCTCTCATCTATTTTTCTTACGTCTAATACATAAAGTCCTTCTGGTCTAACTCTATACACGAATTTTTCCATATATTTTGTGCATGTATGGGTACCTATATGAACACCAGCAGAGAGATAAGTATCTAGCGGTACTAATAACTCAATTACTGCACCTTTCTCTGACTTTTGTAACTCTGCTTTTTCCTCTTCACTTAATTGACCTTCTTTTTCCTTTTCACTCATAACCTAACACCTCAAATTGGTCTAGTATAATGAACTACCTCCTTTATAATATCCACATGAGATAAAAGCATTCTCCTACAACAATACCTTTTAACACCCAAATCATCTAAAACTTTACCAGGGTCTTCACCGGCTGAAACCCTACTAACAAAGGGTTCCCATTTATCACCAATGAGAGAACCACATGTAAAGCATCTAACGGGGATAAGCATCTATGTCACCTATAGGCTTTTTGTCTCCATCTTCTTGCACTGTATCTCATCCACTTCTCCGATTCGGTCTGTCTTGGGTCTCCAGCTAACATAGTTCTGTCATACACTTTGTAGATTTCAATTAATTCACTGCTACCAGTAAACTTTACTAGTGCTCTTGCCAAAGCCATTCTCGCAGCATCAGCTTGACCCATAATTCCTCCCCCTTCTATATAGATTTTCGCATCTATAGAAGATGCAATCTTCTCTCCAGCTAACAGCAATGGTTCCATTATTTTCATTCTTAGCATTTCCTCTGGTATTATCTCTAAAGGAGTATCGTTTACAAATACTCTTCCTTTACCAGCTGTTAAGTAGCACCTAGCTCTTGCCATCTTTCTTCTAGCGTGAGTGATTATTACTTGGGACTGCTGGCTCATTGAGTCATACCTCCTAATACTTTCGATAATTCACCAACAGTTATATATTTACCTTTCAATCTTTTCACATCAGCATCTTCAAATCTAATCATTTGCTTATCTTTATATTCTTCCGGAACTCCAATGTATACTATTAAATTCTTAAGCATTGTTTGCCTAGATTTAATTTTTGGCAACATTCCTCTAACAGTCCTTTTTACTATATTTATAGGATTCCTTGGTCTTTTTATAGTATTCTTCTCAGGATTTTGAAACTTTCTCACGCCAAAAACTAATTGATAGCCTTGAACAACTCTACTTCTTGGACCACTTATAACCGCTTTCTCTGAATTGACAACCACTACTTTCTTACCTTGTATTAGTAACTTAGCAATGTGAGTTGCCATTCTTCCTAGAATTTGATTTTCAGCATTTACAATAACTAATTGTTCGCTCATTCTCTCATCAACCTCACATTCTTAAAATCTTTAATTTCTTCAAGTGCTTTATAAAGGCTCATAACTTTACCTCCACTTTTTTCTATTTTTTCCTTTGCAGACTTAGAAAATGAGAAGGCTGCAACAGTAACAGGATGGTCTAAATTACCAACACCTAATACTTTCCCAGGAACAATTACAACCTCATTTTGCTTAGTATACTTATTTATTTTATAAAGATTAATATAAGAACGTTTTCTGCTTGGCTTTTGAAGTTCTTCAGCTACTCTCTTCCAAATTAGTTTCTCTTGCTTATTTAATGATTCTATAAGTTTTCTAACCATAATATTTGTACTACCTGTTCTTGCGACCATCTTATATTCCCTCTACCAGTTTTTCTAATTGATCAAGTTTACGTAATAAACTTTTCCCAGCCTCTATTAAAATTCTGTCTGGGTTTAAAACACCAACTGATTCGATTTCCAAAATATACTTATTAGGAACGGAGGAAATAAAAATATTATCACAGTACCTTAAACACTCTTCACAAAGAGTACAGGCCATTTCATTCTTTACTACAACTTTGCCTCCTTCTAGAGAGAATACCTTTTCTGGGCATACTTCTACGGCTTTCTCGCAATTTCCATTTACTTCTACATGAGGATAATATCTTACTACTGCAACACTAACAGGACTGTATTTAATATGCTCCTTTCCATAACCTAACCTCAACCTAGCTTCAAGTGTAACTTTTTGCTTAGGCCCTAGCAAAACTATTGGTATATTTCCAGATACTGGGACAATTGAAGGATCATCAGATTTTAGGTCCTTCGAATAAACCATTAATGTCTCTCCTTCCTTTGCCTCTACATCTAAATACACTCTATTATAACACCCTTCGCAGTTTTCTTTACAATCTACACACTCCTCTGGAGGCCTATAATGACCTAGAGCCTCTTCGCTAGAGAAAGGTATCATTGCAAGTCTATGAGCAAGCATCTCATCATAAAGAGGGCTATTATTCTCTATAAAATAGACCTCATCTACAGCCATAACTGGAGTATATAAAATACAAGCCCTTCTTATTGTGTTTATAAATTCTAACGGATATCCCTCAGTTACTATACTTAAAGAATTACCTTGCCTATTAAGTAAAGAAAGAGGCATAGTGATTCAGACTCTTCTTCCTCTTCTACCTCCAGGTCTTCTAATGCTATCATGAGGTATAGGGGTCACATCCTCAATTCTTCCTATTATAAACCCTGCTCTAGCTAACGCTCTAATTGCTGGCTGCGCCCCTGGACCAGGAGTTTTAGAACCATATCCACCTTGTGCTCTAACTTTAATGTGAATTGCAGAAATTCCTTTTTCAAATGCGTCATTGGCAGCTTTATTAGCTGCTAGCATTGCAGCATAAGGAGAAGGTTTTTCTCTATCCGCTTTTACTACCATTCCACCAGATGCTCTTGATATGATTTCTGCACCAGTTATATCTGTTATTGAAATTAGAGTGTTATTCTGAGATGCATATATTCTAGCTAATCCCCATCTAATTTCACGTCTACTGGACATTTTCCTCACCTTGTTGTGTTGGAGGAGTTTGTTTGAATGTTGAAGTTGGGTAATAGTCTATTAAATCTTCCTCCTCTTTTAACACAATATACCCTGGAGAAGTAACTCTCTTACCTCCGATAGCTATGTGGCCATGTGTTATTAGTTGTCTTGCTTGGTAAATGCTCCTTGCTAATCCTTTCTTAAATACAATTGTTTGTAATCTTCTCTCTAAATAACTTTCTTCGGTAAGACCTAAAATATCATCTAAAGAAGCGCTCTCTTTTTCTATAATTCCAAATCTATATAATTTTTGAATTAATTGTTTTTCTCTAGTTGACCTTTCAGCTGGTGGTAAAGCTAATAATGATCTAGCTTGATGCCTAAAGTTCCTTATTATTGTCTCTGCCAACCATATTTCCTTCTTGTTTCTTAGTCCGTATTTTCCTATTAATACTTGTTCCTTATCTAGATTTAATTTTATCCAGGGATGACCTGGGCCCTCCCATTTCCTTCTACTTTTCTTAGGATCTCCCATTTATATCACCCTTGTTTCTTTTCACCGCCACCTGAAGGAGCTGGTGCTGAAGGAGCTTTCTGTTGGGCAGCTGCTTGAGGCTGAACACCTTTAGCTCTTCTTACACCAACAGTACCTCCAGTTCTACCTGTTGTTTTAGTTCTCTGCCCTCTTACTTTTAGACCTAAAGAGTGCCTGACACCCCTCCAGCTCCTAATCTTCTTTTCTCTTTCTATATCATTCCTTACATAGAAAATAAGATCAGAAGTCACTAAATGCACATCCAAGCCAGAATCATAATCTTTTCTTCTGTTAAACATCCATGAAGGAATTTCTGGGATTTTCTTATCCGTTAAATAGTTCTCTATCTTTTTGATTTCTTCATCACTAAGTTCGCCAAAACGCTTGTCTTTGTCTATTCCAAGTTTGAATGTTATTGCTCTAGCTGTATTATAACCTATGCCCTTTACCATAGAAAGGGCATAAGGCACTTTCATAGTACCATCTACATCTTGCCCGAAAAGCCTAACAATATATTTGAACTGCTGTTGCTGAGACATTAAATATCAACTGATACTCCTAATACTTAACTCCCTTTTAAAGTTTTCAATACTTTTTCTTTCTTGGCCTTAGCTAGTTCAGCTGCAATTTTGAGTTGATTCTCTAACGTGGATTCAGAGTAAGGAGAGTAATTGCCTATTACTTGTTTAATTGGGGTATATGGAGACTCTCTGAACATGGGCTTCAATGAATTTCCGTTTTCATCAATTATAGGATATCCTTGATATCCAAGTACCTGGCCTACTATTTCTGCTTTTATTCCCCTTAATACAAGTTTCTCCTTTACTCTCTCTGGGTTAGAAGTAAATATTAAAATAGAATCTATAGATATTCCAAAAGGATCTATCTTTAAACTTTCTAACATGTTAAGGACTTTCTGATTAATTAAAGATAAAAATTTCGATTTATCTATCCTAAAAGTCAGCTGATTTTCAGCTATTTCTAACGCAGATGATCTTATACCACCATTAGTGACATCTGTTACTGATGAAACCTCATCAGAAAGCTCTTGTGCTATAATTTTGCAAGTTAACAAGTCCTTGATGCTCAAAGTTTCATTAACTATATCGTAATATTGATTATATATTGCAGTAGTGGTTATAGTACCTCCACCACTACCTTCTGTCATGACAATATATTGCCCTTCACTTACATTACCTCTTGAAAAGTACTTCCCCTTGAGAAGACCAATTGCACCTATTCCTCCGCTTATCCTTTCTCCTATAACCATATCTCCTCCAATTCTTAAAGTACTCCCAGCAAGTATTGGTATGTTTAAAGCATTTGTTATTGTTGAAACGCCAGCTTCGAAATCAAATAACATACCTACGTCACTATCATCTGAAAGATGAATATCAACTATTACCCCAACTGGTTCTGCACCTTTTACCATAATATCTCTTAAGGCTGCTTTAGTTGCATGAAACCCTGCTAAAAATGGAAAGTATGATAAACGCGAATGAATACCGTCAATAGCAGCTACTATACCTTGATTTATTCTTGCATCCTCATAGCTTTGTAACCCTGCTATTTCTAGGATCTTATTATGTATTATGTGGTCTCCAATTCCTCTGGAACCTAGTCCCGCCTCTCCAGCCTTTATATTTGATCTTGGATATTCTAAAATATCTCCTTTAGCATTTATTGAATTAGAAACTTCTTTAATAATCGCCTCTATAACTTTTTCCTTTAAAGGGTAATCCTTTCCTTTGTAGAACTCGATTTCCTCCAAAAGCTTACGTTTAATCTCATCTTTATTCGGATAAAGTTTTCGAGCAATTCCTTCTAAATCCATATATTCAAGTATAACAATAATAGCTTATGAAAATAGTTACAAAGGAATTTGCAGTAAAAACAAGAAACAAATTCGATAGTATAGATGTAACGGACTTAGTTGCAGAAGCAGTTCAAGGCATAAAAGAAGGAGTAACGCATGTTATAGTAAAACATACTACTTGTGCAGTAATTATAAATGAGGCTGAAAGTGGTTTAATGAAAGATTATCTAAGCTGGGCAAAGAAATTAGTCCCACCAGAGGGTGAATTTGAACATAATCTTATAGATAATAACGGACATGCACATATAATTTCGGCAATAATAGGAAATTCTAGAATAGTCCCGATCACAGAAGGTAAATTAGATCTAGGAACTTGGCAAAGAGTTATTTTATTAGAGTTTGACGGACCTAGAACAAGGACTTTATTAGTAAAGAGTATGGGAGAATAATAGCTTTTTTACCACTTTTTATTAAATTACTGTGATATTATATGCCACCTGGATTCTTCTCTAGTTTGGATAAGCTACAGTATTGTGATTCCTCTGAATGCATAGAAAGGGTTGTTAATGAATATCTTTATTCACTCATTAAAGAGAAGGAGAGTCAAACTAATATGAAGTTGTTAAATGATGAAGATTCTATAAATGAAAATGATTTCGTTAATTACTACAAATTTAGTGAAAAACTGATTGAAAAAGTGATTGAAAATGATATTGATTTAGATGAAATAATTAATGACCTTGAAGATAAACTTGGTAAGACTCATCCTATTGTAGTTCTTTTAAAGCAGTTTCTAATTGAGGAATAGAATTTTTTATTACCTTTACCTTTCTTAATTTGGGGATACTTACTTGAATGTGGAGGACAAGCTTAAAATTATATCTAGAAATACTGCAGAAATCGTAACAACAGAAGAATTAAAGAAGAAACTTGAAGAAAACCAAAAACTTAAAGGGTATATAGGTTTTGAGCCAAGTGGTCTATTTCACATAGGTTGGCTCATATGGGCTCAAAAACTCAAGGATCTGGTAGACGCTGGAGTAGATATGTCAGTATTAGTAGCGACTTGGCATGCATGGATAAATGACAAACTAGGTGGAGATTTAGAAAAGATAAAATTAGCTGGCAATTATGCAATTGAAGTTTTAAGAGCCTATGGCGTTGATATGGACAAAGTAAAAATAGTATATGCAGAAGATCTTGTCAAAGATAGTAACTATTGGGCATTAGTGATTAGAATAGCCAAGAATACGAGCCTGGCTAGGATGAAGAGAGCATTAACAATTATGGGAAGAAAAGCAGAAGAAGCAGAGTTAGATACATCAAAACTAATTTATCCCGCAATGCAAGTTGCTGACATTATTTATCAAGATTTAGATATTGCTTTAGGAGGAACTGATCAAAGAAAAGCTCATATGTTAGCTAGGGACGTTGCTGATAAACTTGGAAAGAAGAAAGTAATTGCAATACACACACCACTTTTAATTGAATTGCAAGGAGGTCAAAGAATGGAAGGAGTTGAAGAAGACGAATACATGGCAAATGTTAAGATGAGTAAATCAAAACCGGAGACTGCTATCTTCGTTCACGATAAGCCAGAAGTTGTAGAAGCTAAATTAAGAAGTGCATACTGTCCAAAGGGAGTAGTCGTAGATAATCCAGTACTTCAAATTGCTAAATATTTAATATTCTCAAGAGATGGTGCGACGCTTAAGATAGAAAGAGATATCAAATTTGGTGGAGACATAGAATTTAAATCGTATGAAGAACTAGAAAAAGTTTACTCTGAAGGAAAATTACATCCATTAGACTTAAAGCTTTCGACAGCAAGAAAATTAAATGAAATATTAGAACCAATAAGGAAAAGATTAGAAAGTAAACCCGAGTTTATGCTTCTCGTGGAGGATCTTGAAAAGGGAATTACAAGGTGAAAAAATAATGAAATATAATATAGTACTTAAATTCGAAGTTGAAGGAATAGTGGATAAGCCTGATGTTATAGGCGCAATTTTTGGTCAAACCGAAAACTTATTTGGAGACGAATTTGACCTAAGAGAACTCCAAGATAAAGGAAGATTAGGACGAATATATGTAAATGTTAACACTAATAAAAATAAAACTGAAGGAGAAATAATTATACCATCAAATCTAGATAAAATAGAGACGGCTCTAATAGCAGCTATGGTTGAGAACGTAGATAAAGTAGGACCTTATAATGCAAGATTTAAGCTAATCTCCATACAAGATATAAGAGATGAAAAGATAAAGAAGATTATCGATAGAGCAAAGGAAATCTTAGGAAGCTGGACAAAAGAGAAGACATTAGATATTAAAGAGGTAATTTACGAAATCTCTTCAGCTGTTAAAACTGGCGAAATAATTGAATATGGACCGGATAGACTACCTGCAGGTCCAGATGTTGATAAAGATCCAGAGCTTATAATAGTAGAAGGAAGAGCTGATGTAATAAATTTACTAAAGTATGGATATAGAAATGTAATTGCAGTAGAAGGGGCTACTGGAAAAATACCTCAGACAATAATTGACCTTGCAAAACAAAAGAAAACTGTAATAGCTTTCTTAGATGGAGACCATGGAGGAGATCTAATACTTAAAGAATTATTAGCCTCAAATGTTAAGATTGATTACGTAGCTAGAGCTCCAACTGGAAAAGAAGTAGAGGAACTCACTGGAAAAGAGATTAATAAAGCGTTAGCAAATATGATGACAGTTCCACAGTATCTAAAGAAACAACAAGAAGCTCAACAGGCACTGAAGGAAGCATTAGCACCAGAGAGTCAACCACCAGTTACGGTTCAAAAACAATTACAGCTAGAAGAGCAACAACCATCTCCACAGCCTACTCAACAACAAGTGCAAGTCAAAGAGATTGAAATTAAAATTCCGCAAAACATAATAGAAGAAGTAAAGAAGTTACCAGGGACTCTGGAAGGAATTATATACGATCAAAATTGGAACCCCATAGAGAGGGTTCAAGTGAGAGATATTGTACAAAAATTGGAAAACTTAGGAGATAACTCTAACATTAGTTACATAATATTCGATGGAGTAATAACACAAAGACTACTTGATTTAGCTTCTGCTAAAAATATAAAAGCATTAATAGGGGCAAGAATTGGAGGAATAACGAAGAGACCTAAAAACGTAGAAATATTAACTTTAAGTGATATTTTCACTTCTTGAAGAAACTTAGAATATCAACCCCTCCTGTTTTAAGTGAGCTTTCTTTTACTCCAAATCCTTCCAATATTCTCATTGCTACTGGTATTATTTGTCTTTCAACGTAATACTCTACATCTATTCTGTTTTTCTCTTTTACCATAAAGTAAGGCTCTGCTCGGTCTGAAACTTTGCCGGATCCCTTTACAATTACATAGCCTATCTTAACACCCTTAGAAATTAAATAACCAGCTTTTGCTGCCTTTCTCGCTGCAACAACATGGGGCGCAGTAACATCATATTCCTCCAAGTTCTTATCAATAGATTTCCAAATTATTAAATCTTCTATTCTGAAATTATATCTTCTTAAATCAAAGATCACGGATTTAACATATTTTATAGCATCATCCACTTTACCGGATTTTAATATAAGATCTATTACTTGTGTCTGAACTTGTTTTGCCAGATCACACCAATCTCCTCTAACAGCTTCGAAACCAACTATATCTATTTTTCCATCTTCTGTTAATCCAGCATAGCGTTTTTTATTCTCTGTGAAGAATACTCTCTTGTACACTTTATCTATTTTAATCTCCAGACTGAATTTTGTTGAGATTTCATTAATTAGTGAATTTACATCTCCTTTACCTTTAACAAAAATTGAGTCGGTATCGCCATAAACAACTGTAAAACCTTTTTCTTTAGCTAAGTTAGCTGCCTCAGAAATTATACTCCTTCCCCATGAGGTTACTGCCTCAGCACTTTCTTTGCTATACCATCTGGCGCCAACCCAACCCATATATCCATAAAATGCATTAGCCATAACTTTTAACGCTCTTTGTCTAGCATCAAGTATTCTCTTCTCGTATTCATCAGTACTTTTTTCCATTTTTCTTTTTACTTCTTTTCTTTCTTCCACTAACTTTTGCAACACATTCTTATACAAGCCAGCTGGCTCTTTTCTGAATTTATAACCAATTGGAGAAACCCAACAATCCTCACACTCTCCTTTTACCAAGGTATCAGGGCCTATGTTATATTTTATCATAATTGAAGGATACATTGACGAGAAATCTAAAACATAAACATCCTCATGAATCCCAGGCAATGGAGAAATTACAAGCCCTCCTTCATAACTTTCATATTCCCTTTCTTCCTTATTTGGAATTAATTCATTATATCTGTAAGCTTCTCTCATTAAAAGCCATTCAACTCTATGCCCTACACTAGCCATAGAAAGTTGATCCAATGGTAAACCGCTTATCTTAGTCAATTCCATTCCAAATGGTACAAACACTTCGGCTAAGAGATAAGCCGACTTTGCGTCGTCAAGATTATATTTGAGCAGAGTATCGCGTTTTTTCTCATCGTCCCAATAATTTGGTATATCATACCATTCAATTAAAGTTCTTTTTTCCTTTGGCAAAACGCCTAAATAATCAGCAACATTTTCTAAAGTTTTTACTTTTATTTCTTGAATTGATTGAGCAAAACCGTATAAGTCAACATTTAATCTACCAGTAACAGAAAAATGACCATAAACACCTTGAGAAGGTTCACTGTTGAATCTTCTGCCCACGTCAATTTTTATTCCTCTAATATTGGCTCTCTCTAATAGATATGGCCAATCAAAATTATTTGTATTGTAACCTACAATGATATCTGGGTCGTATTCTTGGACAAAACTTACAAATTCTCTTAGAACTTTTAAATCATCGTTCTTATCAGCCAGGAACTGCTTGACTCCCTCTTTTGTCCAGATTCCGATAATAATTATAGGATCTCTTCTAGGATTGGGAGAACCATATTTATTATACACCTCAATATCAAATGCTAAAGTCTTCAATTCTGGTTCTCTATCCTCATAAATCCTATTTATTTTCTTTAGTTCGTAAACTTTCTTTACTCTAAAACCATTTTCTTTTATCTCTTCTACCTCTGCCTCAATCCAATAAAAGGGTTTTACACCGTTATCTATTGAATACCTCATGTAAAAACGAATATCAGCTTCAAGAACATTTTTAACGCCTTTTACTTTAGCTATATCGTCACGATATACTCTCACATAAGCAGGAATTATTGTCTCAATCCTTAATACTTTAACCGGGGCTCCAAAGTATCTTTTATCTTCAATTAATTTAACATCTGTGATGGGGGAATACGATTTACTAAGTTTAAGTATCTCCTTCTTTACTTCTTCGACATTAGCACTTTCATCTAATAATGCGTAAAAGTATGGACGGAAATCTTTTTCTAGTAGAACAACCCTCTCATTATTTTTGTTAACTGCCCAAATATAAATAACTGGCTTATTGTCAACTACATCATATGAAAAGTCAAGGATGAAGAAATTATCTATCATAAATAATTAGTATAAACAATGAGATATATTTTTAATCACTCAAAACTCTTTCCATTTAAAAAGCTTTTTACCATTATAAATGCATGCTTGCCTCTGCCATAATAGTTTTTTTGAAACTTAACTACTACATAGCCCTGCTTATTATAAAATGCTATTGCAGGGACGTTTTTGTAATTCACCTCAAGATAGGAATAAGTACAATTAAATGCCTTAAACCTGCTTTCAAGGTCTTTGAGCAATAAACTTCCTACCCCCTTATCTCTGTAATCTCTTTTGACCGCAATGGAAACAACATGACCTCTGTAACCATATTGTATTATGCCTAAAGCATAACCAAGAATCTCATTTCCTTCCTTTGCTACTATAAACAGCTCTCTAGCTAGGTAGTAATAGGCTTTAAGCAAAGAATAAGAATACGGTTCACTAAAGCTTTCAAGCTCTATTTCATAGACTTTTTGAAGGTCTCCTTCATCCACGTTAGTTATAATTATCACAATCTATCGATATTATTATGTATCATGAAGATTTTAGAATTTGATGATAAGAAAGGAATAATGAAATTACATATCGAGAATGAGGACGATTTATGGGTGTTACACCTTATTCTTAAAAAGGGAGATAAGGTAATAGCTAAAACTACAAGAGATGTGAGTTTGGGGAAGGAAAGTAGAAGAGTTCCTATGATTGTAGAATTACAAGTAGAGAAAACGGAATTTCAACCATTTACTAGTAGATTAAGAATACATGGCCTAATATTAGACGCACCAGAGAGATTTGGTATAAAAGGAGCCCATCATACAATTAACCTTGATATAGGGGATGAAATAGCAATAGAAAAAACCCATTGGGGAAAGTTTGAAATGGACAAAATAAAAAGGCAGACTGAAAAATATATGAAATTACTAATAGTGCTAGTTGACTTTGATGAATACCTTATCGCTCTTCCCATGGGCCAGGGGATAAAAATTCTATCTGAAAAATCGTTAAGACCTCCTAATAAAGAAGAGGAAGGAATAATAGAAGAAAATGCTAAAGAAGTAGCTAAGGAGGTCATGAGCTACGTAGAGACTTTGGGAGTTGAAGCGATACTTTTAGCAGGACCTGGACCTTTTAAGGAGATTGTTTCCAAATATGTAAAAAATGTGAAAACTTACGTAGATAGCGTGTCGTCAGCTACAAGAACTGGATTGAATGAAATCCTTCGAAGGGACATAGTTGACCAAATTAACAGAGATTACGAAATATCTCAAGAGACCAAGATAATGGAAAAAATAATGGAGAATTTAGCTAAAAACACTGGGTTGGTAGCTTATGGAAAAGAAGAGGTTAAGAAATCTGCAGAATACGGTGCTATTGATACTCTACTTGTGATAGAAGATCTAGTTTCTTCTGAGGATGAGGAGGAAAGATTAGAAATAGATCGTATAATGGAAGATGTAGAGAATAAGAATGGAAGAGTGCTCATAGTCCCTAAAGACTCACCAATATATTTTGAAGTTAAAAATCTTACTGGGTTGGTAGCGTTACTTAGATTTAGAATACAATAACTTTTCAGAAACTCTAAGCCTTCTTGCGTCAGGGTGTTCTTCCACTAACCAGATCTCATCAGCATTTATCATATTTATATACTGGGGGGAGATACTCCATAAATCACCATCTTTTTCTCCGTAATCAGTTAAATCACCATTACTTTTTACTAGGGCTCTAATAATTGTACCTTCTCCAGAATAATCCTCATAAGGCTTACCAGAGAATTTTATAATTCTTAGAAACCTTGTTCTTGTCTCAACTACGTCCTTATAAACAGAACTGCAGTAATGAAGAGCAATTTGAGAGTGTTCGAATTTCTTTAAGATAGAAAGGGCAGAATTAAAACTACCATTGACTCCAGCTACACCGTGATCAATTCTAAATCCACGTGCATTTAGAAGCTGGTAATTCCTTTCAGTAAGTTCAAGTTCGTTTAAATTAACAAATTTCACACCTTTCTCTATAGCCCATTTGATTAATTTCTCTTCATACTCCTCTTCGCCAGGTATAGAAGGAATTTCTAGACCTACATCAAAATCAAATTTCAATGCCTTTTCTACTGCTTTAAGGTATTCTTCTTTAACTGGGTGAAACCTAATCTCGTCAAGACCTACACTTTTAAGTTCATTTAGAACGTCATTGGTAACATATTTTCCACTAGTGTAAAGATGAACATGAAATTCACTTCCAAACTCGTCTTTTAAGAGTCTAATAAGTTGAGTAACTCTATCAATAGCTAAAATGGGATCTCCTCCGGTTATTCCGGCACCCAATGCGTTCATTCTATACGCTTCATAAATATAATCAAACAAAGAAGAGACTAAACTTTCATTAGCATACATGACATCCTTACCAAACCTTTCATAACTCACGGGACAATAATAACATGAATCCCCACATTCCCCAGTGATATAAACAACGAGTTTCCCACCCAATCTACAAAGCTCACAACCTTTAGGCAAAAAGTGATTATACAAGCCAATATCTGGATTACCCTTGAGCAAGTTTATTCTCAATAAACTTTCTCACATAGTCCTTTTTAACTTCATCTAATAACTTTCTTAGCTGTCTTTTTTCTTCTTCTTTATTTAGAGGTTTGTTAGCTTGAATTTTTGGGGCTCCCTCGTTTCCTCCTTCGGGGTAATACCAATCTTTGAACCATGTGAAACCAGCCTTCAGCATCGAAAAACCTAAAGGAGTGTCAGCTGGATGAAAACCCCTATAAAGCATTTCCCTAGTTTCTTTGTCTTTTAAGTATGTAACAAACAGTTTAGACCCTGGAGGTAGGAAATAATAGATAAATAAAAAGAATTGATCCTCAATGCCTTCATCTCTTAACCAAGGGGAATAGTCTATTTCTAGCCAGGGGGAATAATAGCCTCTACCAGAAAAGTAAAATGAAATACCTACTTCTTTCCCATTGACATATAGCCTAAATCTTTTCAGCTCTTTTATGTGAGTATCTTGCACATCCTTACTTTCTATTATAACGTTACTAATTTTACCGTTCAGCATTGATTACCCTCCTAAAAAACTTGTTATTTTTACTTAAATTTCTAATAGCATACTCAAAGCTTTCATCATTATCAAGCTCATATTTTATAAATACTCCAGTATGTCCCCTTTCTTCCCTTTTTTCTAATAATCTCTCTCTTTCTAAAATGGTATCATGAGAAATTTTTAGCAATTTTACAGCATAATCTTCATTTCCATGCAGGGGTAACTGTAAGTGCCCGTTTTCAGTAGGAATAATGATTTCAAGATCTTTATTAACTCCCGGAACTCTTTTATTTTCTATTAACTTATCTAGCGATATTAATCCCCCAAAATTATAAAATTCTATCTCTTTTCTTCTTAACTTAGCTAAAGGAAAGGAAATTACTTCTTTTTCTTCTGGGTCCAGAGATATATATGCTTTAGGAGTAGAGGAAGGAGTTGCTTGAACTATGAACCTATGATGAAAAGGTAAAAGCTCAAGTTTCAACAAGTCTGGATTAAAGACTATAACGTCTATATCACTATCTTTTTTGACATCACCTCTAGCTACTGAACCATATACGTGTCCCTCTATTCCTATTTCTCTTAGTCTAGTAAGAGTTTCTATTGCCGTTTGCCTCTTCTCTCTTAGTAATTCCCAATGTTCTCTAGTATATACTATTTCCATAACCATTTAATAGTACAAAATACTGCTTATATTTTGTGAACTCAGCTGAACTATTCGGAATTGCACTACTAGTTTTCTGGGCTTTAATGTTTCTACTTAAGAAGAGACTTGAGCCTAAGGGGTTTCAAATATATCCTTTCTTATTGTTGTGGAGAAAGAGTACAAGAAGTGAGTGGTTTCCCGATATTGCAAAAAGTAAATGGTATAAAGTGTTTGAAAAACTGGGCACTGTTTTAGGATTAGTCTCAATGGTAGGTGGCATAATTCTGATATTTTATGTATTATCAGAATTTATTACCCCGAAACCCGTTCAAACTGCTGGTTTACGTTTAGAACCAGTCATCCCCGGTGTAACAATAGGGATTGGCCAGTTGCCTTATATTTTGTTGGCCATAGGTATATCTGTGACTTTACATGAACTGGCTCATGCAATATCAGCAACGTCAAATAATGTAAAAGTAAAAAGTGGAGGAATACTGTTCTTAATCTTTTTCCCTGGGGCCTTTGTTGAGCCTGATGAAGACGAATTCAATTCTTCTTCGACCTCAACGAAGTTAAAGATAATCTCAGCTGGGATAGCAGTAAATCTTATACTTGCTGCAGTGTTTTTCCCCTTAGCAGTGTATTTGCCACCAATGTTATCACAAGGTTTACAAATAGTTGGAGAACTGCCACATTATCCTGCATATAACGCTTCAATCCCAGTTAACAGTATCATCCTTAAAGTTAATGGTAACAAAGTTGCAACACCAAACCAACTGGAAACATATTTGCGCAGTTCTTCTTCTCCTATATTAACACTAAAATATCCTAATGGAAGCATCGGTAATATTAAGGTCAATGTAACTGACCCTCAACATCTACTAGGCGTATATCTAACATATTATTTTCCCTCATGGGCGTACGCTATCCTAGATTTTATATCATGGATGTTCACAATTAACTTCAGCTTAGCATTATTTAACGGAGCCCCTCTAATAATAACTGATGGAGGAAAGATATTTAATGAAATAGTGAAAAAAGTAGGACTAAATGAAAGAATATCGTATCTTATTCAAGGAGCACTCTTAATGTTATTTATTTCTGCAATCTTACTTTCTATGAGTCCTCCTCAATGATTTTTGCACTTAACATGGGGAATGGAATAACTTCTTTTATACTGAAATTATTTGTTAATAACATTACTAACCTATCCACACCAATACCTAAACCTCCAGTTGGTGGCATGCCATAACTTAAAGCTCTAACAAAGTCTACATCATATGGGTGAGCTTCCTCATCTCCTTTTCTAAACATTTCTTGCTCTTGTTTAAAGAGCCTATCTTGTAATATAGGATCATTAAGCTCTGTATACGCATTCGCCAACTCCATACCTACAATAAACAGTTCAAATCTTTCTACCAGTCCAGGCTTGCTCCTATGCGGTTTACATAAAGGTGTAGTTTCTATTGGATAATCTAAAATAAATGTCGGCTGTATTAAGTTTGGTTCTACTAATTTATCAAACAATTTTTCTATCATTAACCCTCTGATATACATGTTGCCTCTAGGTTTTAGAGCGTACTTGTCCATTAACGATTTTAATTCCTCATCACTCACATTATCTATATTTTTACCTAGAGCTTCTGAGAGTGCATCATAAATAGTTATTTTTTTGAATTGTGAGAATTCAATTTCATACTCTTTTCCTCCAATAGTATATTTTATTTTCGTATCGTTGTAAACGTTTTTAACAACGGTTTGAATCATTTCCTCTGTTAGTTTCATTATATCGTTGTAATCCGCATAAGCCCAGTATAGTTCTAATAATGTAAACTCTGGGTTATGGGTAACATCAATATCTTCATTCCTAAATACTTTCCCTATTTCAAAGACTTTATTAAAGCCACCCACAATAAACCTCTTTAAGTAGAGCTCCAGTGAAATTCTGAGATACCAATCTTCATTAAGATAATTTACATGACTCTTAAAGGGTCTAGCTAGAGCTCCACCATAAACAGGCTGAAGTATAGGAGTTTCTACCTCTACAAACCCCTTCGAATATAGATATTCTCTTATTAGTCTGATTGTTTGAAAACGAATTTCCATTGCCCTTCTTGCATTATCATTATAAAGAAAATCCACATATCTATGGGCATACCTAAATTCAGGGGACAAATTACTCCAGTCTGGTGGTTCTATAAGTGATTTAGCTAGCATTGCATAATCTTTGACTCTTAAAGTAAGTTCTCCCTTGAGAGTATAAAGCAAGTCTCCCTTTACGCCTATTATATCTCCCCTATCAACTATTTCAAAGAATTTATCATATTTCTCTCCAAGATCATTTACTCTTAATTGTAACTGTAATTTCTCTCCCTCATCGAATATATCGACAAATGAAATTTTCCCGTGTCTTCTTAGGTTTGCTACTCTTCCGGCTGTAGAGATATCAAACATAAATGGTTCAGTAGGTTTGTCGTTTTTCTGTGAAGCTATTTTCCTCAACTCTTGTATTGTGTGAGTTATTTCATATTTCTGAGGATATGGATTTATCCCTTGATTCCTTAGATCTTCAATAACTTTTATTCTCCTTTCATCCCATTTCAATTACAATCAATATAAGGGAGTAAAAGTAGCTTATTAAAATATTTCCATGTAGCAAAAGAGTTAAGCTTATTTTATAAGAAGATAACTTTGTATTTAGACACATGATCGATAAAGGGCCCATAGCTCAGCCAGGTAGAGTGCCGGGCTCCAGCTTTCATCGGGTCTTTTGACTTTATGGGATGAAGAAAAGCTGGAAAGGAGAGACCCGGTGGTCCGGGGTTCGAGTCCCCGTGGGCCCATTATTTTCTTCTTTGTTTTTCTAAAATTGCAAAAGGAATACTACATTCTAGTTATTTAAAAACGAAAAGAAAGAGAGAAATCAGCGCTTGCAGTCGTCTTCACCAATCGTCCAGAGCCCGGAAGCTCATCACGAAATATCATAAGGACATGATTCTTCTTGCTTTAATACTTTTCTCCTAGCATAACTGCATAAAGGACACATTGAGATAGGATCTGTCCCATCTCCAGAAGATATGAGCTTTTGAGTAAAAGATTTTACAAGATCCATAAAATTTTCATCATTAAGCAGAGTCTTCTTTAGTTCCTCGTCTCCTCTTTTCCCTTTTAATAAGAAATTAACCTCTGCTATAGAAATATTAAGAAATTCGGCTATTTCTTTCTGGCTGTAATTTCTAGCTGAAAGTTCAATAACTAGAATAGCCTTAATTGCAGGGATTACATCCTTTACTGCAACTTCACAAGGCACTATTATTTTTTTAGTCAATGTTCTCAATTAACACTATGTAACAACAATTTAATAAAACCAATCATATAGTTTTTTTAATTCTTTTCTAAGATTACATTTTCGTTATTTAAATCTAGATATGCAAAAACCTCATCTTCCCTCTCTACTATTTTAAATCCTAATTTTCTACCTATCTTTATCATAGGAATATTTTCCGGCAAAGTGTAGAATTTAATAATTTTCATACCATGTTTCTTTCCATATTCTATGAGCCTTTTTACTAGTTCTGTTCCAATTCCATATTTCCTAAAATCTGGAGCAACAACCACAGCTAGTTCTCCGTCAGAGTAAAGCGATGCTTCACCTACGATCTTGCCATCAACTTCAGCTATTACCGTATAATGATTTCTAGTATCCGCTATTCTCTTTGCTTCCTCTTCTGTAAGTCTATGGTATGTAAAGAACCTTAAATACAAATCTTCATCCGAGAGTGAATCATATAACTTTAGTATATCTTCCCAGTCGTCACTTTTCGCTTCCCGATAAATAACGTTTATAGTCAAACTCACACTTATACATTACAATTCTAATTTAAAAATTTTTACTGTTGTTTAATCCGTAGGAAATAAACCGTGATATTTAATAACTATTTTACGTTTTAATCCATAATGATACAAAAGATAGTTGTTGTAGGAGCAGGAACAATGGGTCATGGAATTGCAGAAGTAGCTGCACTCTCAGGTTTTAAAGTAGGTATAGTTGATATATCATGGGATTTTTTAAATAGAGCGAAAGAAAAGGTAACTGATTCTTTAAATAGAATGTATGAAAAAGGACAATTAAAAGAAAAGCCAGAAGATGTATTATCAAGAATAGAATTTAATGTATCATATGAGATAGCAAAAGACGCTGATTTTGCAATTGAGGCTGTTCCAGAAAATATGGAATTAAAGAAAAAAGTCTTTAAATCACTGGATGAAATTGCACCGAAACATGCTATATTGGCTACCAATACATCTTCAATACCTATATCAGATATCGCTGAAGCAACAAGTAGGAAGGAAAAAGTAATTGGAATGCACTTCTTTAACCCTCCCGTTATCATGAAATTAGTTGAAGTGATACCAAGTAAATATACCGCAGAAGATGTAGTAAATTTAACTATTGATCTTGCAAATAAAATGAATAAAATACCAGTTAAATTAAAGTATGAGATACCAGGGTTTATAGGTAACAGGATTTTCATTAGGCTTTTACAAGAGGCTTGCAGAGAAGTAGAAAGTGGCGAAGGAACGATAGAGGAAGTAGACAGTGCCTCAAGGAACAAACTAAAATTGCCTATGGGACTTTTCGAATTAGCAGATTATGTAGGACTTGACGTAGTTGTGGATATTTGGAACGTCTTAGTAACTAGGGGCACATCAGATGTAAAATGCAGTATGTTTAAGAACAAAGTCAATGAGAAAAATCTTGGAGTAAAGAGTGGTAAAGGATTTTATACATATCCGTCTCCAGGGAAATATGCAAAAGTTCAGTTACCAGCAGACAGCAAGATAGATCCAGCAAAAATAATTTCTCTGGCAGTAAACGAGTCAAGTTGGATGATAGAAAATCAAATAGTTAATGCAAGAGATATTGATACTGTTATGATTTATGGTTTTAATTTCCCGAAAGGATTATTGGAGATGGCGGATGAGTTAGGCTTAGATCTTATCTATAATTATCTTAAGGAAATTTACAGCAAAGGCTACGAAGCTTATAAACCAACAGCTTTACTCGAAAAAATGGTAAAAGAAGGCAAAATTGGAAGAAAGAGCGGAGAAGGATTTTACAAGTACTAATTTTTTTAAACTGCTTATACAATTTAAACATATGTCGAGTGTTTTAGCTGAATATGAGGCTATGCATAAAGAGTTAAGAGAACAGAGCTTTATCAGACCTGATTATCCACCAAACCCTTCAGAAGTATTATGGAACAAAAAAATAATGACAATGCCAAGAGAAGAACTAGATAAGTTAAAGACTTTTAGACTAAAGAGAATCGTAAACTGGGCTTGGGAGAACATACAGTTTTACAGAAGATACTGGAAAGAGAAAGGATTTGCACCAGATATGATAAAAGATTGGAAAGACGTAGTAAAAATTCCGATTTTAAGAAAGGATGAGTTAAGAAAAGACCTACAACAAAACCCACCCTTTGGAACAATTTTCCACCCAGAACTAGCAAGAAGAATTAGGTTTGTTGGAGCAACCTCAGGGTCAACAGGCTTACCGACTTTCCAAGGTTGGGGAGCATTAGAAATGGACTACTTCCAAGAAGGGCAGGCTAGATATTTATGGACATTTGCAGGGGTAAAGCCTACTGTTGTTTATGCTAATTATCTAAACATGAGTGGTTTTTACAGTTGGGGACCACCAGTAGTAGAAACTGCGATGTGGAGATGTGGAGGAACTGCTATAGCAGGTGGAGGAGAGACATTCTTTAGCTGGAAAAACAGACATATGCTAATATTCAAACTTTGGAAAGTTGATGTATTTGCAACTACTCCATGGCTACATAGGCTAATTGGAGAAGAGGCTACACTTGAAGGGTGGGAAACGCCATTTAAAGTATTATTATTACATGGAGGAGCTGCTGCTGAAAACACAAAGAAAAAACTGTTTAGCGTTCATCCAAATGCTGAATTAGCAATAAACGTTTGGGGAACAACCGATGGACATATGGCTATCGAGATACCAGGTTCTGAGGGTCAGCTAGTTGTATGGGAAGATATGGAGATTTTTGATATTGTTGATCCTAAAACTGATGAGCCTACTGCTGAAGGTGAAAGGGGAGAATTAATAGCTACACTTTTAAACCACTTCACAATGCCGCTTATACGCTATAGTTTAGGAGACTATGTAAAGAACGAGTTTATAACAGACCCAGATCCGAAATTTGGAATTACCCATATGAGATTTGCAGAGCCAATCCCTGGTAGAGTAGAATGGATGTTTAGAGTTAGAGGAAAACTCTTGTTCCCCATATATGTTGAAGACGCGGTAAATGAAATACCAGATACTACTGGAATGTATAATATTATAATATATGACAATGAAATGGACAAGCTAAAGATAAAGATAGAAACCAGAAAAGAATTGGTAGACCCGCAATATGACAAGCAAGCAAGAGAAATATTAGCAGGAAGACTTGGTATAAATCCAGATGACGTGGAAATAGAGTGGCTAAAACCAGGTCAAACTGTATGGACTGGATATAAATTGCAAGTATTTCTTGATCAAAGAAAGAAAAAGTAAAACAAAATAAAGATTAATTTTTATTTATCTTATTTCTTTCCAGATTTTTCTAACATTTCAATTAATTCTTTTGGAGCATCTTTTTCGCTTACTGCTCCTCTACCAGTCTTGCCATTGTCGTCATATGTGAATGATATCATTTTTCCAACTTTCCATACTTTCTTTATTTTTGAAATATCTACTTGTTTCTCTTCTCCTTTGTACTTGAACTTTACTGTTACCATTTTTCCTCAAGTAATCTTACGATACTCAGATAAATAAACCTTACGGTATTAAGTTAAGGATTACTTATGATATTACCTCAGATATTTTTAGCGGAAAAAGGGTTTGAATTTTAAGATGAGTTATGTACAATAATTTTTTGGCTAATAAAAATTCTCTTTATGCAATAAAAATAGAAATTAATTATGAAAAATAATATAAGATAGACTAGGTCTCACTAGTTAAACAAAATTATCAGATCTATATAATAAAAGCTGAAAGAAGTTTAACCAACTAACGAGTATTCAGAGTATAAATTTGATAGATGCCACATTTTTACCTATATCAAGAACTTGGTAATCACAGTTATTGATGAAAGTTCTTTATCCAATCCAGTTGTAACCCTGCTCTCTATAATCACTCTCTAATCCAAACATCACTTAGAATACTAAGAGTGTCAGACTTACTTTAATTTAACTTTTTAATTTACTCAAGACCCAAAGCCAAGAAAAATTTTAATAAGCGTTAACAGCATATAAATAAGTGTAGGATGGGGCCGTAGTCTAGCCTGGACTAGGACGCAAGGCTTGGGCCCTTGTGGTCGGGAGTTCAAATCTCCCCGGCCCCACCATACAAAAATTTAAGCAATTTAAACTTATTATATACTGATGAGTCAAAAAAGGATTAAGGTTCTGGTTTCAAAATTAGGTTTAGATGGACATGACAGAGGAGCAAAAGTGATAGCTAGAGCATTAAAGGATGCAGGGATGGAAGTAGTATATACTGGACTAAGGCAGACACCAGAGCAAATAGTAAAAGCTGCTATACAAGAAGATGTTGATGTAATTGGCGTAAGCATTTTAAGTGGCGCTCACTTAGAGTTAGTACCTTTAGTAGTAAAAGAAATGAAAGACAAGGGATTAAATGACGTTGTCCTTGTAGTAGGAGGAGTTATACCACCGCAAGATATACCCAAGCTAAAAGAAATGGGCGTAGATGAAGTTTTCCTTCCGGGATCAAGTCTAAAAGAAATAAGCGAGAAGATTACAAGAGCTGTTGAAGCGAAAAGGGGCATAAAGATTGCTTCTTGAAAAAGCATTAGCTGGTGAAGAACTAGCTATTTCCAGGCTTTTAACAAAAATTGAATACTTTACACCAGAAGGATTGGAAAGTTTACAAGAATTAATAAAGAGATCCGGAAAGGCACATGTTATAGGTATTACTGGTTCACCGGGTGCGGGTAAGAGCACATTAATTTCTGAGTTAATTTCGGAATATGTTAAGAGAGGGCATAAAGTAGGGGTAGTATTAATAGATCCATCAAGTCCTTTTAGTATGGGCTCGTTCATGGGTAATAGAATTAGAATGGTAGGTAAGGATGTGCAACAAAATGTATTTATAAGAAGTATTGCATCTAGAGGAAACCTTGGAGGTATCTCTGCTGAGGCTCTAATGCTTATAGAGGCATTAGATGGTTTAGGTTTTGATAGGATCATAGTAGAAACTGTAGGAGCTGGACAAACGGATACAGATGTAGTAAGTGGAGTCCACACTATTGGTGTAGTCTCTGTGCCCGGGACGGGGGATGAAATACAAGCTTTAAAAGCTGGCATAATGGAAATCGGAGATGTTTATATAATAAATAAGGCTGATAAACCAGAAGCTGAAATGCTTTATGAAGCAATCAGATTTGCTTTAAGTAGTGCGGAAATAAATTTCAGAGACGGATGGACTCCAAAAATTGTAAAGACAATAGCTATAAAGAACGTCGGAATAAAAGAGTTAGTAGACACTTTTGAGGAACATTTAAACTACACTAAATCTCAAGGTCTTTTTAATAAGAGAATAAGAGATAGAAGAGTAAAAATGATAGAGTTACTTTTGAGGAAAAGAGTTGAAGAAGTGATTTCTAAAATAGTCCTAGAAAACTCTAATTATATCTCTAAGGAAATAAATGAAAAGCATAATCTGTTAAATTTAATTAATGAAATGTATAACAATGTAAAGGCTTCTCTATAGTTATTTTGGTAATATCCCTTTCCTCTTTAGCTCTCTCACAACTAGTTCTCCAATCCTAGATAAACCATAATACTTGTGATGAGTCCTCGTCTCTTTTTTAGGCTTTGATTTCCTTTCTCCGAACTTTATTATTTTTGCCGTTTTTTCTTCCAATAGTCCAGTTTTCTCTAATTCCTCCAACTTTGGTGTTACCTCTTCAAGTGGTTTATGAAGTAACTTTGAGTAAGTTAGAGCGTGGTCAGCGTTTACTTCATCAGCTATTCTCAAGATATCTAAAGCAAATTGATCATTTCTAACAAGATCCACATAACCATCAATTAGTGCTTTTTCATCAAGTTGTCTAAGGAGATGGTCTCCTTCTCTAGTTAGAGTATAATACGTGTGGTGTTTATGAACTTCTTTACTTAGCTTAAATTTTGCCTCTGTATTTTTTAATGTTGCACCATGTACTCTCTCTATTAAACCTATTTTCTCTAACTGATCCAATAAATCAACGACTTGATCTATCGGTATTTTTGTGTTTAACATTATTGATTTTCCATAGTCTACATTAGCCTTTCTTAAGTGCTTTAGTATTTCTAGAAGCCTTTTATCTCTGAGTATCTCTAAAAGTTTTGGCTTTAGTTCTTCATCCATCATTCACTCTCCCTTTAAGAATTTTACAATTTGCTGATTAAACGTGTTAGGATCATCTAAATAACATGCATGCTGTTTACCAACCGTAATAAATTTAGCACTTTTTACATGGGCAAGGATTAATTCTGCATTTCTTCTTGGGGATACTGAATCTTTTTCTCCCCAGATTAATAGAACTGGTTTTCCATCAAGGTTTCTTAACTTATTCTCATATGAAGAAACTCCAACTGCTCCAACTAAAACTAATCCTTCAACCATGTTAGGGTTTTCCACTGCAAAACCTAATACTGCCTCTCCACCCATTGATGCACCCAATAGGTACGCTTTCTGGATATTCATTGTATCCATAAAGTCTTTTATAAAACTTGGCAACGAATCAAAGTTTCCTCTCTGTGATTTTCCAAATCCCGGAAAGTCTACTGACATTGCTTTAAATCCAGAAGATGCTATCGCTTCTACTGTCCTTGTCTCTACCCATGTATAAGAATTGAACCTTGCCCCGTGAAATAAAAGGAAGGGTGTTCCATCACCTTCTTCTACATAATGTATTTTACTTCCCTTGACCTCAACAAATGAGTCTTTCATGTATCTAAAGTTTAATTTTAAGACTAAAAAATTTGTTATCTGTTTAAAGATGTATTTTGTACAACCTAAGTTTTATACTTCTCTTCTTCCTCGATTCTATTAGAAATAAAATCAATTAAGTTCTTCTCTATTATATTTATTGACGGGTTTATTTTCCAGCTCCTAACTTTTGAATATTTGATGAATGAAGAGACCTTAATATTCCACGGAGGAGAAGAAAAAAATTGAAGAACTTTTTTGAAGTCCTCAAGAAGAAAGACTTTCCCTGGAGACACTGTAAAAACTAGATCAACATCCGTAGAGAGATAAGTAGGAGCTAAGGCATCATTATAGGATTCGATGATCGTGTCGTTAGCGGAAAACTTAGAAACACAAAGATCTGCTATCTGAGCAGAAGAATCTAGCAATTCTCTTAGTTTAGTTGAATCCGCGCTAATTCCGTTCACTTCTTGTACGAATTCCTTAAAGGGTTGAATAATTGAATCTGGAATTATTGAGAGAAGAGAAGACGAATAAATGTGAACTATAGCTCTACAGTCATAATATCTAACCATAATGGGGAGCCCAGAGGCAAGGAGCTCATTATAAAGCCTTACATCTAACTGCAGCTTCTCTAGGTCTGGAGGAGCTAGGAGGATGTCAAATGGATTAATTTCTTCTACTGGAAGCTTTGTCTCATCATAGTATCTCAAAGCATCATTACCTGCAAGTATTTTCAACTCTTTACTTCTTAACAAAGTAGAAAAACTATACCAAATGTTATGTCCAGCTACTGGTTTTAATGGTCTAAAATTATATCCTAGCTCTTTCAGAGATCTTAGTAAGTTTAGAGAAAAAGTGGTTTTCCCTGCATCATAAGGGATTAAACCATTTACTAATATCTTCATCCCAATGATCTTCTTATCTTTGCAATTTCTAAAAGGTAACTCTTAGCTTCCTCTATGTTACCCTCTTTGATTGCTATTAATGCTAAACTTGACATTAACGCATGCTTTCTTCCAATTGAGTTTGAATCTCCTAATTTAATTCCTAACACGCTTTCGGCATATGATAAGTCTTCCTTTATTCTTTTCATTGTTCCTTCATTAATATTCCATATCTCCTTTGCTAAATCCAAGCCTTCAAAATTAACAAATCTTGCAGCAGTTTGTAAATCATGCTTATAATGCTTATATGATTTTTCAAATAGGCTCCATTCCTTCTCATTAAGTTGAGAAAGGGACGAAATACCTATAAGCTCCGGTGGAATGCCTAGAGAATAGAGTGCTCCGGTGAATGAGATTGCTCTAGGTAAGGTAACTTTTCCAGTATTTCTAGAATATCCAAACAACCCTATATGCAACTTTCTAGCTCTCCTCCTAGGTAGGAGTAAAGCAATCTTATTTATTGCATTTGCCAAGCTTTCTATTATTGGCTGATACATAGAAGTATATAAGTTTGCTATTCTATGTAATATAGTTTCTTCCTCTTCATTAAATAGCTCTATCTCACTCATTTGTCTTTCATTTACTTTTCTTATTGCATCTTTTACTTCATCGTCTTCATAATCATACTTAAATGCTGACTGAACTGTAAACGTGTAAACTCCTCTATATTCATCTAACACTTTATCGACGTTTCTAGGGTTGAAATGCCCCCTAAACGGTAACGAACCTACACCTATTATTGGAAACATTTCTATATTGAATTCTTTTTCCATCTTAGCTATTCTATTAAGGGCATACTTAACGGATAATACAGCAGAGACTAAACCGTAATTCATAGCTGGGTCTGATCTTGCCAAGAAGACCCTCATATACGGTGGCTTTATCGCTTTTATGTAACCACCAACTATCTCATCAATTCTGAACATTGAATCTCTGTCTTCTATTAGAGGTATTATTTCAATCTTTTTTGGATTTACACTCCCTATAAGGTCTTTTACATAAATGTCATCAACAAGTTTTGTATTTTCTCTATTAACAATAGCAACTTCATAATACTTCGCTATAGCTACCAATTCTTTGTAGTCAGTGGTGAAAGGTAATATAACTTCGAACACTGGGGGAATTGGCTGTGAATCAAAGAACCTTTCAGCTAAGTCATATGTTATTGGGATACTTTCCATTGTCTCAGCGAATACTTTCTTTTCAGCTCCTTCAATTTTCGGGTTTGGAATTCTATAAGTAAGAAATATATCTCTACCTAAGATCTTTTCCTTAAAGAACTCTGGGTATTGCGTCAACAACTTTCTAACTACATGGGTGTCTACATCCTTTCCCTCCGCATCCCACATAACTTCATCTACGCCATAAATTTCATAAGCCACATACGCCTCGATAACTTCGCTCTCTCCACTTATTACCTCGCTTTTACTCCATTCTGGTACTCTCGCATTGTCTGGATGCTGTGTTGACATAGTCCTAGGGATCTTTCTCATTTCCTTATTAACTCTTATCCGCTTCTTATAAACTAAACTATAAAAGCTAGTTCGAATTTATAACCCACATGCCAGTAAATGTTGGAGACGACGCACCAGATTTTGAAGCCGAATCTACAATAGGAAAAATAAAACTTTCAGATTTTAAAGGTAAAAATGTTGTACTTTACTTCTATCCAAAGTCTTTCACACCAGGTTGTACGAGAGAGATTCAGAGATTCGTGGAGCTTTATGAGGAGTTCAAAAAACTAAACACTGAGATAATTGGAGTAAGTGCAGATAGTATATCAACACAGAAAAGGTTTGCGGAAAAGTATGGAGCTAAATTCCCAGTAGTAGACGATAAACAGAAAAAAATAATAGAGGCCTATGGAGTGCTTAACGAAAAAGGAACAAGTGCTCAAAGAGTCACTTTCATAATTGACTCAAACGGGAAAGTAGTAGAAATACTAAGCAAACTGAAAAAAGCGGAAGAACACGCGGATAAAGCGTTAGAAATTATAAAAAAATTGTCGTCTAATTCTGGTCAATAACTCTTTTGTACACTTTTTTCTTAAATGCTTCTAATGGATTATTAAGTACAACTGGTATCTTGTTTAAGATGTCTGTAGGAGTTAGATGAGGGCCTACCTCTGAGTATGCTAAAGTACCTGCAAGACTGTTTACAAAAACGCCTATTGATGCAGCGTCAATTGGAGTAAGCCTCTGTGCAAGTAAAGTACCTACTATTCCAGTAAGAGTGTCTCCGGAACCGCCTACCGTCATCCCAGGGTTCCCAGTCTTGTTTAACCTAAACTCTTTACCATTACTAACTATATCAACATAACCTTTTAATAGTACAGTACAGTTACAACTTTTAGCTTTTTCTATAACTTGATTTATTCTTTTTCTAATCTCCTTTTCCACTTCCTCCTTAAAGAATATCTTAAATTCTCCTGCATGCGGAGTAATAACTGCATTAGGATACAGAGTGAATCCGGAGATTGCCTTTAAAGCGTCTGCATCAATGACAGCTAACTTATTTTTTTCCTTCAAATAATTCACAATTATTTTTGAAGCCTCAACAGTTTTCTCATCTAATCCCGTACCAGGGCCAATAACAACTACATCAGCTCTATCAATCCATGGTCTTAGTTCATCAAAATTCTCTGGAGATATATTCTTTCCGCTGAGCTTTATAGTTATCAAGTCTGGCGAATAGCCAGCTATTATTTTTGCTGTTTCTTCAGAAGAAGCTACATAAACCAAATCTGCCCCAGTTCTCAATGCTGCTAACGCTGAAAGTGTAGGTGCTCCGGTAAAGGTATAACTGCCACCAATAACTAAGACTCTTCCGTTATCCCCCTTTTTAGTCTTGAAATCTCTTTTCTTAACGTTTACTATAACGTCCCCTGGCCCTACATAAATTTCGGCTTCTGGGGGAATTCCTATTTTCTTAATCACCACATTAAAATTATGATTTAGAAGTCCTTTCTTTATATCATGAAAAGTTACAACTAAATCTGGTTTAACATATTCTCCAGGCGCTTCTCCGGTATCAGAGTCTATACCAGATGGTAAATCTATTGAAACTTTATAGCCCTTACTTTGATTAAAAACTTTTATTGCTGTAGCAAAAGGTTCTCTAGGCTTTCCTCTAAATCCAGTTCCTAACATAGCATCAACTAAAACATCAGCTTGAACGGGTGTTAAGTCACTAACATCTTTAATTTCTTGAATATCAATAGAGTAGTCCATATCTAATATTGCATTATAATTAAGAATGGCATCCAGATGTTTATTTTCGCCTAGGATAAGGACTCTAACTTTTACTCCTTCACCAGCTAGATGCCTTGCTGTTACTAATCCATCTCCTCCTTTTCCGCCATGACCTATAAATATTATTGCATCTTTTGGTTTCGTTCTAGTTAGTATCTCATCTTTTACGCTTCTTCCAGCATTCTCTATCAATAAAAGAGTTGGTACCCCAAAGGCTTCACTATTTATTTCTATTGCACGCATCTTTTTTGTATCTATCATATATATAAAGATAGAGAGAAAGTTTATCTCAGTTTCGGGTTACTTCCTCATCAATCAGATTTGAAGTCATTCATCACTTTCTTTAAAAATTTTTTATACTATTGTTATTATCTTTTACTGATGAAAGGGACTAAAACTGAAATGGGACTAAAAGAATTATTCATGGCAAATAGTGAAGACCATCTATTTCTATATTTCATTTCAGAAAAATTAGATGAATTTAATAAAAAGGAAGAGGCAAAGATGATAAGAGATAAGGCACTTGTAGAGTTAGGGCATGCCAGAGGGATATTCGAAAAAATGAATAAATATTTAGGGACTGAAGAGATGAAAAATTGGTTGTCTGAATTAGAGAAGATGAAAGGAAAAGAGATTAAAGAGAAATTTGCATATACTGCAACTCAATATATGTTAAGCAAGATTCTCTCCGAAAGAATAGAAGATTCCAAAATGAAAGAAGAGCTAGTAAATAAGGCTAATCAAAAATATAATGAGGCAAAAGAGTTATTTGAGGAACTCTTAAAATCTGGTTCTGATTTGCTCTAAAAATTATTTTTTTGATATAAATGTAAATGGGTAAACAAACCTTTATATAGTTGTAAAAGAGATGAGTTAAATAGGGGGTTTAAGAATATGAGCCTCACCCAAATTAAAGAAGTATTAAACAAATTCGTAGAAAAAGAAAGTGAAGAACACGTAAGCACATACAATAATGTAGCACTCACAGCAAAAGCAGAAGGATATGCAGATATAGAAGCAATGTTATGCAGTTATGCAGACCAAGAGGCAGAAATAGCAAGCACAGCAAACAAAGTAGTAAATATGTTAGCAGTTAAAGAAGTACTAAGCAAATTTGCAGAAAAGGAAAATGCTGAGCATGTAGCAACATACAATAATGTAGCACTCACAGCAAAAGCAGAAGGATATGCAGATATAGAAGCTGCACTATGTGCATACGCTGAACAAGAAGCAAAAATTGCTGAAACAGCAAAGAAAGTAGCAAGCGCACTTTAAAGCTAATTTTTGGTATTACCTCTTTTTATATCAAATGGTTTAAGTAATCAAGATCAAAATTATTTTATATGACAATTGGTTATGTAGTTGGATCAGCAAATACACAAGAAGCTACTGTTCTTTTAGAACAGAAAGTTAGATCTGGTTACTATGTAACTTTAGAATATGAAAACGAAAAAGTACTAGGTCTTGTTACATTAGTAACTACTGGGAGTCCACTATTAGATGATAATCTAAACGACATAGAACTAGTTCAGCGAATTAAACAAATGGGTAATAATATACCAGTCTATATGAAGGCTAAGGTAAAACTTCTTTGTAAAATTGATAGTAACGATCTAACACAACCTGATCTACCGCCTGTAGCTGGTACACCGGTAAGATTAGCAACAGAAGATGAGCTAAGAAAGATATTTTCGGATGGCGTAATACGAATTGGAGAATTAATAGGAAAAAATATAGAGGTAAGGTTAAGAGTAAACTCTTTAACTAGGCATCTTGCTATACTTGCGGCTACTGGATCTGGAAAGTCTAATACAGTGGCTGTTCTTTCATCAAGGCTTTCCGAACAAAATGGCACAGTATTAATTTTTGATTATCACGGAGAGTACTATGGTAGTGAAATACAGAATTTAAATAACATAGAACCTAAAATCAATCCTTTAAGTTTAACTCCTACAGAATTTGCTACCTTGCTAGAAATAAGAGATAATGCTATTATTCAATATAGAATATTAAGGAGAGCTTTTAAGAGCTTTCTTACAGAAGTAAAAGAAAAAATAAAAGAGGGTAACGTAGATTATGGAGATCTAAACAATAATTTTGTAACTTATCTAACTAATAAAGTTGATGAAGTCTCAAAGAACGAGAAAAGAAAAGATAGCAAAGATGAAGTAATAAACAAGATTGAAGACTTCCTTGATAGATATAGTGAAATAATTGATTTTACTTCGGGAGATGTGATAGAAAAAATAAAACTAGGCAAAGTTAATGTAGTCAACTTAAGTTCATTAGATGAGGATGGAATTGATGCTGTAGTATCCCATTATCTTAGGAGGGTTTTAACGTCAAGAAAAGACAATAAAGTAAAAGGAAAGGGAGGACTTAGATACCCAGTAATTCTTGTTATAGAGGAAGCACATGTGCTCTTATCAAAAGATAACAATACATTAACTAAACATTGGGCTGGGAGGATAGCTAGAGAAGGAAGAAAGTTTGGTGTGGGCTTAGTTATTGTAAGCCAGAGACCTAAAGGAATAGATGAAAATATCTTAAGTCAAATGACAAATAAGATAATCCTTAAGATGACTGAACCTTCAGACAAGAAATATGTATTAGAAACAAGTGACAACTTAAGTGAGGATATTGTCGAAGGTCTATCGTCCTTAGGTACTGGAGAAGCTGTGATAGTAGGAAATATTGTCAGATTGCCTACAATTGTAAAAATAGATAAATTTGAAGGGAAATTAGCTGGAAGCGATCCTAATCTACTTGAAGAATGGAGAAAAGCAAAAGAAGAGATAGAAGACAACTCTGATGTAATGAACTGGGGTGTATGAATGCAGTTTTTACACATATCCGATACACACTTAGGCAAGAGACAATATGGTCAAGATTTCAGGGAGCAAGATCTTTATGAGGTTTTTAACCAATTAATTGAAATTGCAATTAAGGAACATGTAGATGCTGTAATTCATACTGGAGATTTATTTGATGTTAATGACCCACCAAATAGAGCGGAATATGAAGCTGTAAAGTCTCTAAAGAAACTTAAAGAACATAGTATACCTTTTATAGTTATAGCAGGGGATCATGACAGTCCAAAGAGGGCTTACTCACAGTATCCACAGAGGCTCTTAGAAGAATTTGATCTAATTAAATTCCTCTATTCAAACAATATCAAATATGATGTAGGTGATGTGCACATTTATGGTATATCTCATGTACCTAATTTAGCTTCACAATCGTTAAAACAAAGGTTATCATCCCTAAAGCCAGAGGGTAAAAAAAGCATGTTATTACTTCATCAAGGACTTAGAGAAATTTTGCCATACGAAGGGGCATGGCAAATTGAAATTGGTGATTTACCTAAAGATTTCTCATATTATGCTCTAGGTCATTTCCACACTAGAAGAGTAACGAAGCTAGACGGAGGAAGAATTTTAGAGGTTGCTGGTTCTCCAGATATAATAAGAGAGGAGGAAATAGAAGGATATGAAAAATATGGGAAAGGTGCTACTCTGATTGATTTCTCAAAGGAGTCACCAGAAATTCAAAAAATTAATGTGGAAATAAGAAAGCAGTTTGTAGAGGAGATAGATACTACTAAGCTAGATGACGAAATTAAAAGGGTTTCAAGTAAATTACAGCAATTTAAAGAACCTAAACCAATACTTCACATCGTCTTAAAGGGAATTAGCTTGCCAAGAGATCACTTAAATAAGAAATTAGAATACTTAAAACAGTTTGCCTCATTATTAAGAATATATAAAGATGAAACCAAAAATCAACAGGAAAAAGACATTGAGATACCTAATGATACACGTATAGATAACCTAATAATGGAGTATTTAATAAAAGTGGAAGGTTTTACTAAGGAAGAGGTCACCGTAATATTAAATATAATCAAGCATTCTGAAGAAAAAGAATATGTAATAGAAGAACTGAAAAAAATGTTAGGTGTAGGAAATGATCATTAAGAAAATTGAACTAAAGGATTTTCTAAGTCATAAGGATTCTGTAGTACAATTCAAAGGCAGTGTCAATGTTATAATAGGGCATAACGGTGCTGGCAAAAGCTCAATCATAGATGGCATTATATTTGGACTTTTTAGAGATACGCTAAGGGGAGTAAGAAAGCAGGAGGATATTGTAAGGAGAGGTGCCACTACAGGTGGGATAACGTTAGAGCTCTCTGATAAAGGAAGGACATATATCATAAAAAGGAATTTGTCTAATAGGACTGCAGAAGACAATATTACTGAAGTCAGTGAAAATAATAAAAGAAGCATAATTGCAAGAGGGGCAAGTACTGTTACTGAAAAAGTCTCAGAGCTTTTAGGTTTAGATAAGACTACACTAGAGTCTACAGTTATAATAGGACAAGGTAAAATAGAAAGCGTATTTGATGACCTACCAGATACAATAAAGAAAGTATTAAAAATAGATAAGATAGAAGAGCTAAGAGACTCAAGAGGCCCATTAAAGGATATTGAGTACGAGATAGAGTGGAAGCTAAAGACATTAGACAAAGAGGAGGAAGAGAAGAAGAAAACTGAGGAAGAGAAGAAGAAAAAAGAAGAGTATGTATTTAAGTTGAGGGAGGAAATAGACAGAATACTAGTTGAAAAGTCCGAATTAGAAACTAGAGTGAAAGAGTTGAATGAAAAAGTAAAAGAGGGAGAAGAAAAACAAAAAAAGTTTATACAGATAAAATCAGAAATAAACAGGCTACAAAGCGAAATAGAGAGGCTGAAAAGGGACGTAAGTGAAGAAGATGTAATAAGGAAACAAGTAAAGATATTAGAAGAGGAAGTTAAACAACTTGATCAGCTGAGGAATGATAAGATTAATATGGTAAATATAAAAGGAAAAATAGAGTTGAAGAAACAGAAAGAAAAAAATTTAGCTCTAGACAATAAGAATTTAATAGATTTAAGAGAAAAATTAAGAAAAAAGAATGAAAATAGGAGTGCTTATGAAGAATATTTACAAATATCTAATCGGCTAAATGAACTCAAGTATAAGGAAAATCAGTACAATAAAGTAGTAGGTCAATTAGAAAATTTAAATGTACAAATACAAAAAATACAAAGGAAAATAGACAATAATGTAAACGAAACAGTTCTAACTAAAATTGAACAAGAAATAGAAGATTTAAATAAACTATATGAAACCCTTGAGAATGAGGAAAAAGATCTAAACAAAGAGTATGGAGAACGTAAAGGGAAATATGAAGAACTAAATAAATTACTTAAGAATATCGATGAAGTAAAGGGAAATAAATGCCCAGTGTGTGGTAGAGAGCTTGATGAGACCCATAAATTACAAATAAGATCTGAAATAGAGAAACAACTTAGTGATATAAATGCGCAACTGAAACAAATTTTAGCTTCGTTGAATAAGAACAGCGAAGAAAAAGGGAAAGTACTTAAAGAATTAGAAGAAAAAAGGAAAGAAAAGGATGTTATTAATAGAAAACTCTCAGACTATAATAATTTAAAAAGACAATTAGAGGAATTGAGTGAAGAGCGTAAACAGTTAGAAGAAAAAATGATAGTACTAATGAAAGATCATGAAGAATATGAAAAACTAAGCAAAAGACTCGAAGAATTAAAACTTGGATATAATGAATATCTTAAGTATTCAGACGTTGATGAAAAGAAAATAGAGGAACTGGAAAGGAAAATTAAAGAAAACAAAGAAGAAATAGACAGACTAGCAATAGAGGTTGGTGAGTATGAGCATATAGATGTAGACAAAGAGTTACAGAAAATTAACAATAAAATCCAAGACTTAGAGAATAAAGAGATTCTACTAAAGAAGCTCGAAAATAAACTCGCTTTAATAGAGGAGAAAAAACAACAAATGGAGAAGAATATAAGGGAGTTGAAAGATTTGACTATAACCTTAAATTCACTAGGTTTTAATGAGGAAGAATTTAACAAATTACGTGAAGAGAAAGAAAACATAGAAAATAAGCTTAATCAATTAATTGCAGATGAACGTCAAAAAGAAGGGCAAATAGAGGTTCTTGAAAGAGACATTAAAGAGTTGGAACAAAAAATAATTGCTTATGAAGAAAACTTGAAGAAAAAACAAAAACTAAGGGAAGCTTATAATAAAATTAAGAAATTAAGAGACGCATTATCAGAAAAAAGACTACAAGCCTATTTAATGAGTACTGTAAGAAAGATTGTAGAAAATAGGCTTAATGAAACATTATCTAAGTTTGACTTATCTTTCACAATGGTTGAGGTTAATTTCAATGAGAAAAATGGTATTTACGCTTATACACAAAACGGGCAAAGGCTTCATATAAACATGCTGAGCGGTGGAGAAAGAGTTTCTATAGCTATAGCTCTCAGGCTAGCTATAGCTAAATCCTTAATGAATGATATCGGTTTCATGATACTAGACGAACCTACTGTAAATCTTGATGAATATAGAAAAAGAGAGTTGATAGATATAATTAAATCCACTACTGAAGTAGTACCACAAATTATTGTTGTGACACATGATGAAGAACTTTTACAAGCAGGTGACTATGTATTAAGACTAGAAAAAAGAGGAGATTCAAGTAAAGTAATAGAGGAGGTAGGTGGTATTGATCAAGGAAATTTATGAGAGCCTTATATCAAAAAAAGTAGAGATAGAAAGACAATTACAGCTTTTAGATGATATTAGAAATCTAGAGACCGAAAAAAAGGTAAAGGAAAAATGGATAGAATATAAGCCAAAAGAAGCTAAAGGGAAGTTTATAGCGATAGATGGTGGAGAGTGGGTAAAAGAGTTACGCTCTGGCACGCTCTATGTAATGAACGCTGAAGTGATAAAGGCTGAAGGAAACGACATTACTACACTAGATACTAAGGGATTTATAGGCGTTCTAAGACCAGGTAACCTTGCTAGGGAAAATGTTTCGCTTATGATGCAACTTCTTGAGCTAAAACTAGCTTTTAAATACGGAAGTGAAGCAGATTATATTTTATTAGATGGAAGTCTATCAAAAAAGATAGGAGACCATAAATTTAAGGATAAGGATTCTACTCTTGATGACATCGAGATAAATGACAAGATCTATGCTCTTGAGGAATCCAATGAGGCAACTATGCATAAATATTTAATAGCTGAAAATCAAGTTGTTATAGCTAATTTGATAGAAAAATATAAAGATAAATTACTTTGGATATCTAAGAATAATAAATCCACAGAACTGTTTGGCGAAAGGGTAAGTGATATGGCCTTGCTTGATCTGCTTACCAATGATACTGGTTACTCAGTACCTTTAGAAAAGTCAATTAATGGTAAAAACATAATTTCTTTAATGGCTTCACAAAAACTGGATAATACAAAATACTATTCGTCTTATGTTAGATTAAGCAAAGGGGGAAAAGTTCTGAAGATTGATATGTTTACTAGGGATATAGAAAAAATTATGGACCTTTTGTCTACAATAAGCATTAAAGGTTATCCATACCCACTTTTAAAGGTTCATACTGACGTAAAAGTGTCGAGACAAGATAGGGAAAGAATCCAACAAATGCTTAACATTAAAAAAAGAACTACAGATTGGTGGCCTAATCAACTCTTTTAGATTCAAACTGAATTGTAACGTGGTTTATATTATATTTTTCCCTAAGAATTTTTTCTATCTTTTCTCTTTCATTATCAACTTCTTTAATTGTCATGTTTTCGTTTACTTCTATATGAATAGTTGCTACATTAATATGACCGCATATAGCCCATACATGAACATGATGGACACCAGGGTTTATTGTTTGAAGATCTTTTTCTAATTTTTCAGTGTCAACAGGTGAACCTTCCAAAATAATCAAGAGAGAACGTTTTAAGGAATTGAAAGAGAAGACAATACTAAGTACAACAATAAGTGCTGTGGCAGAAATAATAACTAGCCGTGAATTTATGAAAAAGGAAAGAACAAGAGCTACTATACCAATAACATAGGCTGTAGTATCAAATAAGGAATGAAGAACTACTGCTTTTCTGTTAAGATTATTTTCATCATCTTCGTGTACAGTAAGAAGTAATAATATTGCTATAAACGATAAGAGAATAACGAGGAGCGAATACCTATCCCCTCCAAGTGTAAATGATAAATATAAAGTAAAAACAGACCCAAAAATTATGATCATGAAGTTAATGAGAGCCGAGATTATTTCTAGTCTATGTAAACCATATGTAAATATTGAAGAGCGATTGCCAGATATTTTGTCTATATAAAATGAAAATGTAATGGATATTGCATCAATAAGATCATGAAAACTATCCGCTAATGCAATGATGTTTTTGCCTATTATAAAAGGAACTAGGAACACAATAAAAATAATCCAATACACTATTAGAGCACGTTTCATCAAGTTTTATTACCCTATCAAAAAATATAAGTTATTATGGCAGGATCACCCTCACGAGAGGCTATAAAGCTTTTCAATGAGTGAGGGGCCGAATTTAATTTGAAGTTTTTTCTATTTCAAAAAATAATTTATGGTAATAAAAGGTTGAAGACTTAAAGGATTTAAAACTAAAAAGATTTTATGCAAATTGTATAGTGATGCGATAAAGTATATATTCCTTTTCCTTAAAAGAAATCATGATTTTAACGCCTCTATACATACAAATGACCCTGAATCATCATTTTTTATATCTTCAAACTTTTCTTCATCATTAGGAGAAATAAACAGAGTTGACATCACTCTTGAAATCTTAAAGAATTTCTTCAATTCCTCATATAGTTCATATTTTCGTATAAAATTAGCCTTTGAATAATATTTGTGTCCCCTTTCTCCAAGGTGGTAATAATATTCACCCCAAATCGAATCACGGGGAACAAAACATGTAATAACTCTATCCTTAACTACTCTATGAATCTCTTTATAGAAATTCTCTATGCTTTCTAAAAAACATATAGTCACAGATATAAATGCACATTTTACAGCGTTGTCTCTAAACGGAAGATAAAGAGCGTCGGCCAAAACTTTGTCCTCGTCTTTTCCATTTTCTTTTAGCATATATATAGAAATATCTAAGGAAATAGTATTCCCTCTAAATACTTCATGAAATATGCCCGGACCTGCCCCTATATCAAGACAGTCTTTAGGGTTAAATTTTGCCACTAAGTTCTTTTCAGACTCATAAATTTTATCATGATTCTCATACCATTTTTTATATCCTTTGGGATCAGTAAAAATCTCCATTATCTAAAAGTTTTCATTAGTTCCTTTAATACCTTTATCTTTGTTATAATGTCATTTAACAAAGCAATCAAGTCTTCTCTCCTTCTTCTTAACGATAACGGAAAGTTAATCCCAGCCATTTTATTTTCAATAAAGTTTAGTTCTCTCTCTATGGTCTCTCTGAGTTCCTCATAATATAAAAGAATATCGAACAAATCTAGAACTATTTGTTTGTCTTCATATCTAATGGAAAAATAAGGACAAAGAAAACACATTATTGGATGTGGATTCATCTTATTATTGCTTATCCAGTTTGCAGGGACATTACTATTGGTCACTTTAAATTTATTACAATATTTTCCATCAAAATATGCACATAGATCCCTTTTCTTTTTACCTTCATAGAATAAATCTTGATAATTAGGAATAGCCTTTGATAAGGCAATATCAATTAAGATTTCTCTGAACTTCTCCATTAATTAATAAACTAAGCTTTTATGTACTTAAATTTTGTATACTTATTTGATGAGCATAATCAGAGAACCAATAATTGTAAGACCACATGATAGCCTATTACATACTATAAAGATAATGACTATGGAGTATGTGCCAAAACTCATCGTAGCAGACGAGAACGAAATGCCTTTAGGTTCGATTTCTCAAAAAGATGTTTTAAATTTTATTTATAGGATGGGAGATAGAGAGTTGGATACTGTTTATGTCTCAGAAGTTATGAGGAAAGATATTGTAGTAATAAATAATTCAGTGGAACCCTTAGAAGCTGCACAGATTATGATAGAAAAGAAACAACCATTGCTAATTGTAACTTCCGATAGCGGAAAATTACTAGGTATGATTATCAAAAGTGACTTAGCTCAATATTATGCTACATTAGTAAAAGGAATTCATAAAGTAGCTGAATACATGAGTAAAAATCCTATTGCAGTCGATAAAGATACAATACTTGATGAGGCGATAAAGATTCTGTTTGAACAAAATATTGGAAGACTAATCGTAAAAGACCAAAACAAAATTTTAGGTACTATAACTACAACAGACTTGCTTTACTTAGCTCCAGTACTAAAATTCAAGGAATTGAAAATAAAGGTGAAAGACATAATGACACCAATAATAGTGGTCATGGACGAAAATGAAGATTTAAATTATGCTGCAAAGTTAATGGCAAATAGAAAAGTGAAAGGAATCCCAATAGTTAGTGCAAATGGGGAACTAAAAGGTATTGTCACTACTACAGATATTGTAAAGGCCCTCACAGATGAAAAAGTAAGAAAATATTTACTAGAGTTAAAATTATATACTTCTACTTTTTAATGACTTCTAATTTATGATCAATACTGTTTTCTTTATCTCTTCTGTCATCTACCTTTAACAAAGTTATTACTCTTTTTACGCCCATTTTTTCCAACTCATCATTTATTTCTTTTAGAATATATCCTAATTTGGTAATGTCATCTAATTCCATTGTAGTCATTGAAGGAGCGGGATAGTATTTGATACCTTCTCTATCTAATACTTCAAATACTTTCTTAATATATTTAGATATACTAGGTGAAGAAGTACCCAAGGGTTCTACTGCAATATCTACTAAAATTCTCATAAAAAGAAAATTCACCTACTAATTTTTATCTTTTATGCTAGTAAAAATCAAAACATCAGGAGGAAATTTTAAATGGCTTTGTAGTAATAGTTATTCTTTGATGGAAGTAGAACTAGCTAATCTGCTGAAAGCGCATAACCTAAAAGTTACACCTCAAAGAATTTCAATACTTAAGATACTCTATAAAGGGGGACATTTCAGCGGTGAACAAATATTTAATGAATTAAAGAAAGCAGAGCCCAGTATAAGCCTTTCAACAGTATACAATACACTAAACTCTTTAACTGAAATGGGTTTATTAAATTCTTTCGAAATAAATGGAGTAACTTGGTATGAGATGAAAAGAGATCTCCATATAAATGTATATTGTGAAGATACAAATCAAATAATAGATGTAAACAGTGTAGATCTTCAGACTTTATATAATGAATTGGAAAAATTAGGAATTTTAGTAAAAAATTTAAATATAGTGGCTATAGCTCAATGTTCTAAGATTTCGAAAGAGCCTCAAATAAGTACTCCTTGAATTTATGTGAATCTACTTTGGTAACAATCTTCGCATTAGGTTTCTTCATCCCTAAGTTATACCAGTCTACTAGCATAGCTCCTCTAGCAGAGGAACATAGTTCCACTTTGACTGATTTGCTTATTTCTTCTAAAATTAATGAATTATCGTGAGCTATAGTCACTGTTAAAGAATCCGGGTGACCACTACCTTCAGAACCTACTGATTTTGAGTATTCCCTTAAAGTGCGATTAACATTAACAAAAAACTCTGACCTTCGAGTACCTAATTTTTCAATCATGTTCCATTCTCGATCAGTTACAGTTGCACTATCTTCCGTTACTTCCCATGGTACTATTGTGATGTCGAAACCTGCATTTAATACGATCTGAGCTGCTTCTGGGTCTACCCAGAAATTAAATTCTGCTATTTCCGTTGTATTTCCCTTATAAAAAGCTCCTCCCATTATCCATATTTTTTTAATTCTATCTTTAATTTTAGGGTCTTTCAGATAAGCTAAGGCAATATTAGTTAACGGAGATACTGCCAATATTTCCAATTCTCCTTCGTATTCTTTTGAAAGTTTAATTATGGCATCTGGTGCAAATTCATTTTCTGGTTTCTTTGTGGGTTTAGGGTATTCCCAATTTCCGAATCCGTTTCTTCCATGAACTTCTTCAACGGTTCTCCATTGCCCTAGAATAGGTCTTCTTGAACCTAAGTACACGGGGACTTCATTTTTTCCGAGATATTCTAAGGTGAATAAAGCGTTACTAACCTCATGTTCAAAGTCCACATTACCTGCGACAATCGTTACGCCAACTACTTTAAAAAAATCCAATGAAAGCATTAGTGCTATTGCATCATCACTCGCCGTATCTGTATCGAATACTACTTTTCTCACAGTAAAAATACTTGAATAGGAGAGAAAATAATTTAACTCAAACTAAGGAAGAGTCCTAATAACAATATATGATGATAGTACCTTCTTTAGTTAATTCCAAGATTATTTTATTATATACAAATCAAGCATTAACAATCAAATTTGCTAATAAAATTTTTGAAATTTTATGTATCTCTTATACAAATAAAGATTTTTATAAACTTTTATTGCAGCGGTAGAGAATTTAAAATCTATACTGATAGCGGATAATTCCTAGGAAAATAATAAGTTTTTTATTTAATTGTATTATTTAAAATGCCATAAACCTTTTAAGGATAGAAAGTAAAGCATAATCAATGAAGGTTAGAGTATCAAACATAGGAGGCATAACTAGAGAGCTTACTCTCTCTCTAGAGAAAGGACTGACAATATATAAAGCCCCAAACGCTTACGGAAAAACATCTTTGACAAAAGCTCTTGTGTCTCTATTAACCTCATCAATAACAGCAGCAGATTTGTTGAATGTATTTAGTGACGAAGGTTATGTGGAAGTTGAAATGGATGGCAAAATATATTATAGAAGATTTCACAGAATTAGAAATAAAATAGAGGAAGAGAAAAACCTAATAATGGATGATGAAAGAGCATTATTATTATCATATTTCTCACCAGAAAATCAATTATTAGCGAGAATAATAACAGGCGACGAGAACGTAGAATGGTTTATCTCAAAGACTTCTAGGGTTCAAGAGATAAAGGCTAAAAAAGAGGATTTAGAAAAGAAATTATTTGATCTAAGAGGCCGATATAATGATCTATCTAGAAAATACCAAGAAATCAAAGATATAACCACTGAGCTGGCTAAAATTGATAATGAGATAGAAAGACTAGAAAGAGAAAAGAAAAATGTAAAGCTAAATACAACTCAAAGCATTATTTTAACAAGACAAAATAGGCTATATGAGCTAAAAAGTAGAGTTGATGCGAAGCAGAAAGAACTTAAAGACAATATAGCCAGGTTAGAAAAACTCAATAAAGAAATAGAAGATTTAAAGAAAAAAACAGATGCTTCACTCAAGGAAAAGATTAGGAGTGAAATTGCAGATCTAGATAAAAAGCTCCAAGAATTATCAGCTAAACGTAATTCTATTGAGATAGAAATAGGCGTATTAAATAGAGTCTTGGATGAAGTAAAGGAATCGGAGAAGGAACACGCAAGCACCTGCCACGTATGTGGAAGCAAAGTAGATCCTTCTATTTGGAAAACAAGGATGGATGTAATACTAAAAGAAATAGAAAATATTAATATGACAAAAACACAGATACTAAATGAATATAACTCCATAGTTTTAAAGAAAAACGAGCTAGAAAGTAAACTAAAAGAAATAGAAAGGGCTGAAAAAACTTTAGCTGATAAAGAGTCTCAAAAAGAAAGTCTAACTACCAAAATAGAAATGCTAAATCATCAAATAGCTGATTTTGAAAGACAGATTAAAGACCTAGAGGAAAAAATAAATGAGATAGCAGAGTCATACAACGTGGAAACTAGTGAAACAGAGATTGACAAAAAGTTAAAGGACTTAGAAAAGAGAAGAGGTGATTTAGAATATCAGCTTCAAACGCTTGGTGTCTCAAGTAAAATATTAGAAGAAATGACAAGTATTCAGAATCAGATAGAAGATTTTAGCAAACAAATTGATGAGCTTGAGAGAGAGTACATAAGAAGGTTAACAGTAATAAGAGAGAGATTTAGTGAAATGGCTACATCGCTACTTAAGGAATTAGAATTTGATTTTACTGCGGAAATCGATAATAACTATCGGCTTATAATAAAAAGAAGAGGAACAGAACTAGAAATTAGAAAACTTTCATCATCTGAAAGAACTACTGTAGCTTTAATTTTAGTTCTAGTAGCATTGAAAGAATACTTCAAGACTCCTTACTTTATAGCCGATGAATCTTTCATGACATTTGATCAAAAAAGATTTGAGAAGTTACTAAGGTATTTAAACGGTGTAGTAGACTATATAATAATAACTAGAAGTGATGAAATGGTACAATTATCTAATGAGACAGTTCCGGTGACCATTGCACATCAAGTTGTTTCATAAGAAGCTTATTCAAGTCAGTTTTTACAGCCTCTTCTACATCTGGAGGAATTTTTGTAATCTCGGTAAACCAGCCAACTAATGCAACCATACCAAGTTCTTCTGCTTTCTGCTTTAACCAAAAAGCTACTGCTAAGCTAGCCTTAGTTGGTTTAAATAGTACTACTGAAGCACCGATTGAAGAACTAGAAATTTTTATAGCATGTTTAGATACGGTTTTCCATCTTGTTTTCGTTATTATCTTAACTAATTCTTTAGCCCTTTCTCTTTCACCTATTGCATAGAATATTATCATTAGTCTAAAAAATGAATTCTAATACTTAAATTTAATCAGCCAGAACCGGTGCCACAGTTACAATATCCATATTCATCAATTTCTACTCCACAGACTGGGCATACATAACCAGAACCTTTTACTTCTCCTGCTTCTTTTTTGAATTGAAAAAAGTGAGGATCTAATAATGCTTTTGATAAATCCCTTATTGAAACGATACCATTTATTTTACCATCTTTACCAATAACAGGTAAATGCCTAAAACCGTGATCTAACATAACTTCTAAAGCATCTGTAATTGGAGTGTCCTCTGTAACTCCAATTACATCTTTTGTCATATAATCTTTTACTTTAGCATCTAGTTTCCCGTCAGCTACTACTTTAACTAAATCTCTTTCAGTTAATATACCAATAACCTTACCAGAATCATCAATAACCACAAGAGCTCCCAAGTTATGTTCCTTCATCTCTTTTGCTGCATCTCTAATTAAATCATTTTCTTTAACCACATGAACAACTTTATTTCCTATAACACCTATCGTTAAATCCATGTATTTTATATTGTATTAAAAGTTCAAAAATCTTTCTTACGATAATAATATTAAGATCCTTCGATTAAAAAATCATGATGACCTTGATAGCATTTATAAGACATGGACAGTCAGTATCTAATGTAAATAAAATATTATCTGATGATATAAACAATTATCCTTTAACTGAAGAAGGAAGGAAACAAGCTCTTAATGCTGCTAATGAGCTGAAAAAAATTAATCCTAAAAAAATCTATACAAGCCCTGTACTAAGAGCTTACCAGACAGCTACAATAATTGGAGAGGCCTTAGGCATAATTCCAATAGTGGATGAAAGATTGAGAGAAAGAGAACTAGGAGAACTTAACAATAAAAGAATAGACCAAGGAGACCACTGGAAGTTACGTATTGCAAGAAAGGAAATGAGTATAAAAGGACTTGAACCATGGGAACTATTAAAAAAGAGAATGGTAAACTTTGTAAATGCAATATTATCTCAAGAAAGTTCAACTATAGTTGCTGTTACACATCATGATCCGATTAAAGCGTTTTTATCACATATCCTTGATTTAGATGACGTCTCTGCATGGGGTTTACATTTTCCAAATGCGAGCATAACTCTTGTAGATTGTAAGGATGCTAATAATTGTAAAATATTAGCTATAGGAACTCCACTTTTAACTAATGAATTATTATCTAGACTTAAACTCTAAGTTATAATTTTTCAAAACTGAAGTTATTTTCTCCCGTATTTTTGAGTTAACATTATCAAAGATTACTTCATTTATCTTCTCTATCGATTTAGATATGGTTTGTAAAATAACATCGTCTGAAAGTTCTTTCAGATAATATTTAGAGATGATATGACCAATACATTCTTTTTCTGCTAATTGAGAAAAATAAGGAGTGTAATGAGATCCACCGAAACCTACAATTCTATTTTCGCATTGTATATTGGTATAATTATCTATACCTCTTAATGTAGCTTCAACTAATTCTCTAACTATGTTTTCATTTGTCCAATATTCTTCTGAACTGCCGACCTCCACAAAAATAACAGGGATTCTTTGATAGGTAGGACCATGATGAGTAGCTTCTATAGCTTTTTCTATCCCAACATTTATCGTGCGTATTTCTCTGAATATTGAAGTTAAAAGAGAAGGAAAAGAAAAGCTAAGTTTTCTTGGTTCACCTCCCATAATTTTATCTGAAGGATTGCCAGGGTGATGAACGGTCAATGAGGGAACATTAGCAGAGCTTTCGTGCCTAGAGAAAATTACTATGGCATCTCCTTTTTCATATCTGAAATCTATTACATCCTCTTCAATTTCTTCAAATTTATATCCAAGTTTTCTTATTGTCTTACCTACTGGATCCGAAAGTGAATAAATAACCTTTATATCCATCTAAACACCCTCAATTATTTTTAGTGCTTTACTTACCATATAAGGTGCTAATGCAAAACCAAATCTATAACCAGCTATAACTACTGCATTCTTATAAATTTGCCTTACTATGGGCTCACCGTCACTAGAAACACTTCTAATACCTACTCTGATTTTTATATCTGAAGTCTTTATGGGGAAAATCTGCGATGTAACTGCTATGTGATCTTTTACTATATCATAATTAATAGCCGATGAAGAATCTTTTAGCGAGTCACCATTAATATATACATTTTCTTTTCCCTTTACTATGATCTTACCTTTGTAGAAAATTATACCAGAAAGATCATAAGGACTTTTTGTTATAACTAGATGTCCTTTAAACGGAGAAAGATTTAACGATACTAAATTTTCTGTCCAATAGCCAGCAGCAATAATTAACCTTTCTACATTTATTTTCTCTCCAGACTCTGTCTCTATATATTTTACTTCATTATTAAATACTCCTAGTCTAGTTATCTTTTTACTAAAATGTATATTTAATTCTGAAGCTAGTTTTCTAATAAGCTCGTCTCCTTCAATGAACATAGTTTTTTCTATTTTCCTTAGCTTACTATCTAGTCTTATACTTGGTTCTAATTCATGAACAATACTTTCACTAATTTCATTATTATTTAGTTCCTTATCAGTAAGAGTAAAGGTTTTCTTGTAATATATATTGTATTCTGTACCGAGTTTTTCATAAAAGCTTATTGCATCTTCACATTCGTTAAAATGGTTGCCACATAAAGGAGGGATGATTGTCCACAGACTTGCGTTTGAATTAACTTGGTTTATCGTTGATTTCTCCTCAAAAATTTCAGCCTCACCTTTAAACATTTTAGCTGCAAGGAGTCCAGTTATTCCAGCACCGATTATAGTTATATCAGCCATAAATTACTTATAAAATATAATATAAAATAAACTTTTTAAATGACGAGGAGCTAAAAATATCTATGAACACTGAAAAAGACCCCGAATTAGAGAAACTTTTAGAGGAAAAGGCCAAAAAACTTATGCAACATTCTAGTAAGCCAGAAGTAGCTCACCTAGATAGTAAAACCTTCGACTCATTCCTAGCTTCACATAAAATTGCAGTTGTTGATTTTTGGGCTGAATGGTGTGCACCATGTCTAATATTAGCCCCAATAATCGAAGAGTTAGCACATGATTATCCACAAGTTGGATTTGGAAAGATTAACAGTGATGAGAACCCAGATATAGCGTCAAGATACGGCGTAATGAGCTTGCCTACTGTCATATTCTTTAAAGACGGAGAGCCTGTAGATGAGATTATAGGTGCTGTACCTAGAGAAGAGATAGAGGTTAGAATAAAGAGTCTACTAGGTGAATAAAGTGAAGCCCGTTCTTTTAGGTATTCCAGGGCTTAGTTATTCTAGTTTTATGAAATGTAACCCTAGATTTTTATTAATGCTTTTTAGTAGTACATTTAGGGGAGTGGTAGTAAACAAAGAGTTTAATTACCACCCAGCTCCTTCGTGGTTAAGTGTCTTGCAGATGGACTACCAAAAAACAGAAACTTTTCTTCCTAGCGTCCCTGAGTTAAAATTAGCTAAAATGACTGATTCTTTACTTGTCAATATACCTATTACTAATCCTACATATGGTGAGGTTAGTTTACCCTACGATACATCAACTACAGTAGATGAGGAAATCAAGGAGGTAAAGGATGCAATTCTTCAACACATAGATAAAAGACCTGTTATTGCCAGTGTAAATTCAATAGACAGATTCTTAATTCAAGATGGAAAAGATAAATGCGAAATATACAAGGCAGTGGATGGGTTAGTCAAGGATATTATAAACAAGGTTGACGATTTTATAGTATTTTCGCCTTACGGAGAACCTAGTAAAGATGGTAAAAGAGAACAGTATGGAGTATTTTTGGCTTCTGTACCGAGACCGAATGAACATGACACAGTTAAACTACCAGAGATAGGTCAACTATTCTTAAATATAGCGAGGAAATAGTTGAAACAATAGAGTTTATTTTATTTTATTATAGAACGGGTACAATGCGGATATGACGGGTTGTACATATAGGTCTTTTCTACTAATCACTTTTGTTAGGTATCCTATTGCTCCTTCTTGTTGTTTGCTACCCTTTGTAGAAAATACTATATCTGTAGCCTCACCCAACTCTTTCCCGTCAAGTATATGCTTTACCATTAAAGCTGGTAATGAGAATGCCATTGAAAAAGAGAAATTCTCTATTCCTTCTCTATTTACTGCATAAACTACTGCAAAAGCCAGATACTTATTTTCATATACACAAATTCCTCCTTCTATTCCAATACCTAAATCAGCTTTAGTATTTTTTAAAACATTATATGCTCTGTTTTTAGCTCCTACAAAAGTCTCATGACAAAAAGGCTGTGAAGAAACTCCAGATTCCACATTTAAACTAATAACTTCTGCCTCAAGGCCAATAATTCTCAATGCCTCTTTTACGGCTTCGACTTTAGCCTTATTCGTTGAACCTACTGCGACAAACATTTTTTATCTCCCCAGTTATATAAAGAATCATGGTAACAATAAAAGTTGGACCACTAGCTGATTCTGGAGACCTGTATCCATTTATACCATTAATTGAAGGAAAAATTAAACCTGAAGGGTTTAACTTAGAATTTGAAGTAATACCAACCGTTCAAGATACCAATGAGAAAGTTCTTAAAAAAGAGGTAGATGTTGCAGTTCCTTCAGCAGCAATGTATCCTTATATTCAAGACGATTACTATATACTAGGAAACGCTATAGCTTCGGCAGTTGACGGAATAACTGGTATGCCAGTAATCTCTACTTCTCCACTTTCACCTTTAGAGCTAAGAAAGTCTAGGATAATAGTCCATGGCCATAATACAACTGCATATACATTATATAGACTATTAGTTGGAAAATATGGAAAATTAGTCATAGTTAAGAGAGTTCTTGATGAAATAAAAGCTTTAGGAAAGGAGGGAGACGCTTTAGTAGCAGTACATGAGATAAAGATGATGTTTGCTTTGGAAAAACTAGGTATTAAAGTTCATAGAGTTACAAGTATGTGGGATCTTTGGAAAAACTTAGCTGGTAATCTTCCTATGCCTTTGGGAACTGTTGTAATAAGTAAAGACTTAGGCAAGGATATTGCTCTTAAGTTTAAAGAAGTTTATGAAAAAAGTAAGAAGTATGCCGAAAAGAACTTAGATGAAATAATTAAAAAAGATGCCGAGATAATGGCAGAAGCTCAAAAGGAAAAGATGGATGAGGAAATTATAAGAAAGACAATCTGGGCTGATATCCAAGAATATAATGTACCTTTGGAAGAGGTTAGGAAAGGCATGGAAATGTTCTATAATCTAACAGCAGAAAGAGGAATATTACCAAGAGTCAAAAAGATAGATATCATATGATTTTCTTAGAAGAAAAATAACTATCAGCTGAAATAAGAATTTCGCATTCTCTGTTGCAAATATCTTTTATAATTTTCATAATAAAAACAAGAAATTTCTCTGGCACATATAATTCACTAAGATATAAAGGAAACTCTTCTTCTTTAGTTTTCAAAAAATAAGAAATTCGAATAAATGGAATATATTCAATAAAATTTAATACATCCAAATTAAATGTAAGCAAATCTATATAAAAATCTCTTTTACCATAGTCTACTATAAAGCCCTTTATTATAGAAGAGTTTATCATACTTAATATCGGCTCTTTCAGAGATAAAGACTTTATAGCGGTAAGAGTTACTTTTCTAGCGAACTCATAAGGATATATACTTACATAATCACCTTTTAGCTCTAGGGAAATATCCCAATCATCTTTTATCCAATTATAAGTGTCCGGAATTCCAGAATAGTTTCTGATTTCAACAACGTTTAGATTTCCTTCAAGAGCTAAACCCCTAGTGTTCTTAATGCTTCTTCTAATAAACCCCGATTTAGATATTGCTATCGAATCCACGTTTGTTATTGGTGTGAATTGTAGTCCTTTTATTCCTTTAAGAAAACCAAAAAGAACTTCTTGTTCAGTATTAGTAAGTCTCGATGCTAGCTCAATATTTGGTCCCACAACCCTTAATGTCCTTATTATTTTTGCAAAATCCACATGATAAAAATAGAACGGAAAGCTAAAAATTCTCACCTTCTTATATACTCAGATTGTAGTTAAATCAAAAAAGAAAGAAAACGACATAAGTCTCACATACTTTAACTTGGTTTTTATAAGTTACAAGACACTAAAATTTATTAATTATAACTTGAATAAGTTTTATAAGGTGCAGGAAATGGCTGAAAAGAAGAATGAAGGAGAAATTAACTCGTTTGGAGATCTTATAAAAGCATTATTCAAGTATGATAACTGGTATTTGGGAGGCTTTGTAATACTCTTAATATTATTCGTTATCTTTGATATAATAGCCTTTACACCTCATCACTAATTTTTTAAAATTTTAGGAAAGATAAGCTATTTAATAGCCTTTTTTAATAGTATCTTGTGGTGTAACTTTGCCGAGAGTAAACATAGCAGCAGATTCAGATGTCCTTGAAGAACTTGAACAAGAAGCAAAGAGAAAGGGGTATACACTCTTTGCTATTACAAACCTAGCATTAAAAGCAGTGGCTGAAATCCTAAAAGAAGGGGGAGACTCAGAAACTCTTATGTCCTTAGTTGAGTATTATAAAATTGTAAAAGACCTTGAGATAGTCCCTGTAACCGTATGGTATCTTGAGAATTTAATTAAAATAGCTTATGAAAGTGATCAAAATAAGGTAGCTGAAATTTGTGAGACAACTGGAGTACAGATAGCTTCATATCTAAAAACAAAAGCCTCTACACTGAGTGAACTTATGAATATTTATGACCAAATCAGGGAAATCTTACCAATAAAAGACATATATATTAAGCAAAATGGTGATATAATAGATCTAAGGATAACTGGTTCCGGTTTTGGAATAGAGTCTACTACTTGCGCCTCAAATATACTTAAGAAAATTTTAGAGGAATACGGGTTTCATATAATATCTATGACTCCTTCCCCTGGAGGAATAATTTTGGTTAAGGCTAAGGCCAAATTAGTTTCTGGAGACAACCAGAAATAAGCCTACAAACTACTTGATGAGTCTCTAACCTATAGCTACTGATGGAGAAATACTGGTCAGCCAATCTTTTTATATCATCAGAAAAATCTCCATGGGGAAAAGCGCCTATTCCAATTAACCACTCTTCGCCTAAGTTACATAATTCGTCTGGTTTAACTTTTTCCCCGTCTTCACTTAATATTGCTAATTTATATTTCTCTTTGAGATCTTTAAGTTGAATGTTTATTATTTCCATTAATGTTTTCTCGTTTTTCTCTACTGGAACTTTGCCATGGACTAGCAATTGTTCCATCAATCCTATGAATCTATTATAGTTTTTTGGAGGTCTCATTTTATTATTTACTTTAATAATCTTACCATCTATCGTATGTATAAAAAAATCTCCTTTTATATCACTTTGTTCCGTTAGAAACATAATCATAGCTAAATGGACTATGTCAGGTCTTCCTCTTTTTTCTCTGTTTTCTAAATCTCTCATTGCATGATAATGTAAAGATATGTCGAGTATCATATGCTCTGGTTTTTTACCTCGTTTTTTTGCATTACTTATCACCGCAGGATGATTTATAATTTCCTTTGGAATTAATTCTAAGGAAGAATCAAGTAGAATAAGATTAATCTTCACAAGGTTATTGATAATGAAAAAGGTAAAAAACATAAAGATTTATAAAAAGAGGGCAATCCAATTAATCAAACTTGCATTGGAGTTAACAAAAAATAATGATATAGACCTAGCGAGAAGATATGTACGACTTGCGTTACTTTATTCACGCAAAATAGGTTTTAAAATTCCTTTAGAATATAAAAGATTGTATTGTAGAAAATGTTTTGTACCATTAATCGTTGGGATATCAGAAAGGAGAAGAATAAAAAATAAAGTCTTGGTAAGGACATGTATATATTGTGGATGGACAAGAAGATATAAATTACAATCTAAAGCAACTAATAAAGAGAGCAAAGACTAGTCATGCGGATGTGAGAATAGGTAAAAGAGGAGTTAATGATGAGATAATTAATGAAATAAACAGAAGATTGAAAGATCACAAAGTCATCAAAGTTAAAATAGGAATAGATGTGGATGATAGAGAGAGTTTTGCTAAAGAAATAGCTACAATGACCAGAGCAAAACTTATTGAAGTAAGAGGATTTACATTTATACTAGCAAAAGAAGATGATAGCAGTTGATGTGGTAAAAGCTCATGGACATATAAATGTTAAGGCAACTCATAGAAACACGTTAGAAATTACTAAAGATAATTTTCTTACTACTAGAGGGGACTGTATCATTGGAATTGAAAGTAATAAATCTGCTTATGACTTATCGTCTGATGTAAAAGAACTAATAAAAAAGGGAGCTTACGTGTACCTAGTAATCAAGGTAAGAGACAAAGTTGAAATAATTCATGGAATAGGTGATCCTAGATTAACACTAGAAAGTAAAGAGAAAATCATAGTAAGAAAATCAGATTTTATATCAGATTCTACAGTAATGATTAGAGCAGATAAATCAGCTAGAGATATAAGAAGAGATTTAATAGAAGAATTAAAAAATAAAGAGACAGAGCTAATTGCTTACATTGTTGCATCTGACTCTGCCCTTGAAGACTCTGAGATCCTTAGAATACTCATTAATAGGAGTCCATTTCCCCTCCCCTAATTTTTCTTTTGCTTCCTTTTCATCTCTACTAAGAATATAGAATAGTACTTCTTTTCCAACTCTGCATAATTCTTGCTTAAAATTAGTTATTAAAGTAGGATTATCGCCAATTATTAAATAAAAACTCTTATTTCTAAATGGTAAAAACTCTGCGTCGTATTGAATAATATCAACAACTCCTTTTAATTTGTTTAGAGAGATAGATTTTTGTAACATATAGAGACCTTCTATGTTTAAATCCCCAGCAACGACATATCCACATTTTTTCAAGAAATATAAGGTAAACGCACCATAACCACAAAACGCATCTAAAATTACACCAGAACACTCTATTTCGCTAGCTGTCCTAGCTCTTTCTGCAGACAAACTAGGGTTTACATATACTTTACTAATGTCTACGTAAAAATTGATCCCATTTTCTTTGTATACGGTGTTTGTTTTATATTCCCCTCCTAAAAAGTCTAGTTCATTAATTCTTAATTCTCCGCCAACTTTTTTCCTTAAAAATATAGTCTTTACTTTAGGGTTTATCTTTAGTATAACTTCTGCTAAAAGAGTTTTATCTATCTCTTTTTTTGGGTTAATAAGAAAAATATCCCCAAGTAAGTAAAAACTTCTGATTCCAGGGAATATATCACTTAACCTTGGCATCTTTTTTTCTATTCTAGAACAATCAACTAGCTCTAAATTTTCATCTTGAATAGGAATAGAATCAATTAGTTCTATGTAAATAAAATTATTATCTGAAAAAATATATTTTATATTACTAATCAAATTACGAATAACTTCTAATGATTTTTCTTTCTCTATTTTTACGCATATCATTTCTTAAACTTATCCATCTCTGAGCTATGTCCTGCAAACAGAGATGCATTTGGATCAATATACTTCTTAGCTACACTAATAGCTACGGCAGCTTGTCCAAAACCTACTGCTATTAGTGCGAGTTTTGGAGCACCTTCTTGTGTTACAATATCACCAGCTGCATACACACCTGGTAGGTTAGTCTCCATTTTTGGATTCACTATTATGTCTCTCCCTTTCATATTCATTCCCCATTTTGGCATGTTACCTAAATCACCCTTGAAACCTATACTTATTATTACTGCATCTACATCGAGTACTTTTTCGTCCTTAGTCCTATTATCAAATATAATAGCTTGTGTAACCCTATTACCATCTCCCTTTACTTCTTTTAACTCATGCCACGTATAAACTGTCGCTACTTGATACATCTGTTTAACACTTCTTTCATGTGCTCTAAATTGATCTCTTCTGTGAATTAATGTAACAGACTTTGCTACGGGAGCAAGAGTTAATGCCCAGTCTACCGCAGCGTCTCCTCCACCTACAATCAAGACCCTTTTACCCTCGAAATCTTTCTTCCTTCTTACTGTATAATAGACACCTTTATTTTCGTATTCTACCTCACCTTTTGCTCCCAATCTTGATGGAGTCATTCTGCCAATTCCAGCAGCCACTAGAATTGTTTTAGTCTTAAATGAACCACCTTTATCTGTCTTTACTATCCACATATTATCTGGAGTCCTTTCTATCGTATCTGCCCACTCCTTAAGCCTAATATCTGGGGAGAAGAGTTTTGCTTGTTCTACTAAATGTTGAGCTAATTCGTACGCTAAGATACCGGGAAAACCACCTACATCATAAACCATTTTTTCTGGATACAATGTTACTAGCTGTCCACCTAGTTCGTCTTGCGCATCTATTAGTAAAGCTTTCATATCTCTTAATCCTGCATAGAATGTTGCATAAAGTCCTACTGGACCTCCTCCTATTACCACCATGTCGTATTCTGTCAAAACAAATTCCCCAATAATGTCATTTTGCTTATACTATTTAAACCTTAATACATATGTTTATATCGAGCAAAAAATGAGCCTCATACCATTTATCATTACAATTTATTTTGCAGGATTTATTATTTTGATAAATATGTGGTTTATGTATTATAGAAAACTTATACGAGCTGGAATAGAATATATAGGAGAAAACGCAACACAAAAAACAATAATACTAAAACCTAATGAAAAAATTAATATAAAACTGAATGGGAAAGCTACTATACTAGTATCTGGTGTTAATCCTTGGTTAACAATAAAATATAATGGAATAAAACAGAAAGTTTACAAAATTAGATTGTTAGACCATATAGGTGAGATTGAACTGATAAATGAGAGTAAAATATTTACTCTATCTCTAACTATTTTAACGGAATAGAGGAGAAAGAATTAATGCGATTAAAAGTATTTACTAAAAATTCTTCGGACACAATAGAGTTTGGAAATTATGTTAAGGAAATTGCTCAAAAATTGGGCTTTACAGTTACTGAGAAAGACGCTGATGTAATTATTGTAATAGGAGGAGATGGTACATTACTTAGGGCTGTAAAAGAAGGTTTGCCAATTATTGGGGTAAAATTTGGCAGAAGATCTGCTTTATTAGATGTAAGACCAGAAAATGTAAGAGAAGCATTAGAGCTCTTACGTGAAAATAAGTATATGACGGAAGAATATATAATGCTAGAAGGTAAAAGCAAGAACATAAATACTATTGCATTTAACGAGATAGCAATACTTTTTAATAATCCAGAAACGGTTTATGGAAGCGTTACCATAAAAGAAAGAAAAATAGTTTTTGAAGGCGATGGGGTAATGGTGGCAACTCCGCAAGGGAGCTGGGCATGGAGTTATTCAGCTACAAGAGTTTTATTGCACAAAGAAATTAACGGAATTGAATTGACTTTTATGAACCCGATAATGCCAAATATCAGATCTATAATACTACCACAGAATGAGGTAATTAAGATTAAATTAGAGGATAAGGGAAGAGTTCAAAATGTTAGAGTTATAAGCGATGGGGAAGTAGTAGGCAACCTAATAAGCAAAGAAGATGAGGAGCTACAAATAAAAGTCTCTCAAAAGAAAGCAAAAATATTAAGGTTCTTTGGTTTAATAGAATTTGATGGACTCTTCTCATAATATCATTTTTGACACTTCAGCTTTTCTTGCAGGCTTGGAGAATTATTATAATAGAGTTTATACCACGAAGCTTGTTATCTCTGAAGTTAAAGATAAAAAATCAAGAGAATTACTTGATTTAGCAATTAATGCACGAAAAGTATATATAATGGAGCCTAGTGAACAAAGTTACAAAAAAATAAACGAGATAAGAGAAAAAATTTCTGCTTTGAAACTTTCTTTAACCGACATTAGTGTAGCTTCATTGGCGTATGAATTAAGGCCTAGTATTGTTTTTACTGACGATTTAATGTTACAGAACTTACTTCTAAACCTAGGTATTGAATATAAATCGGTTAAACTAAAAATATCTATAAAAAATAAGAAAAAATATGTTTATAAATGTAAGGCTTGCGGAAGGGTTTTCACCAAATTTTATTCCTATTGCCCATATTGTGGTAATGAAATAATTGAAGAAGTTGAAAAATAATAAATTCCTATATTAGATATTAGAAAATTAATAATTTGTTGTAGATTTTTTGTCGCAAAGCTAAAATATGGTTTATTAAGAATATGACAACATATGAATAATAATCATTTAAAATATCTTATACTTAACATTGTTAAAAGAATTGGTGGAAATTTTACCTCAATATTCAAGATGTTAAACTTACCTTCAAACACGATAGCTAAACTTTATGAGAGCCTTTTCATAGAAGATGGCTTAAGAATATATCCCATATTGGAAACTGAAAGGATAGGATTAAATAAAGCTATTATTTGGTGTAAAAAAAGTAGTATAAAATATGAAACAGCCAAAAAAATAATGGGGCCACTTACTTCAATGTTCAGAGGAGATTTAGAAGAGAACAAATTTCTATTAGTATTTTATTCTAGCAAGGAAAAGTACAAAGAATACAAAGAAGAAATAGAAAAACTATCTAAAATGATTAATGCTGAATGTGAGATAAAATACATAGATAAATATTATAGATATATCAATGATGAAAGCTGTTTTGATTTTAATAATAAGGCATGGATTTGCGACAATAAAATTATATTTGTCTCCTATCCTCATAGTTCATTAATAGATCTACATAGACAAGATGTTGATTTATTAGTAACCATCCAATCCAACCCCTTTTCACCTTTCTTATTAAGTCTTCACTTTAACCACATAAGGCAATATTTGAGAGGGTTTATCTATACCTTAGGTGATACTAATTATCTAGTAACTAGTCGTGGGAACTATATTTTATCTTCTCCTTATCTATTATGGTCAGTAAAACTAGATGATGGGAGTTACATTTCAGAATATCATGTTAATAAAGAAAACCTAGATAGACTAACTAGAGAATTAAGGGATCAAGATATAATAGTCGCAGTAAAAGATCTCGCCTTTGCCCATGGTTTCAGTATACCCTACGAAGTATTTAAATATAATAAATGGGAAATGCCTAGGATAGTAGTAGAGTCATAATGGATTATTATACATTATATCAATATTCTTTAGAAAAACCAGAAAACTATTGGGAAAATTACAGTAAAAAACTAACTTGGTTTTCACCTTGGAAAGAAGTAATAAAAAAGGAAAAATATGTAGCAAAATGGTTTATTGAAGGAAAAACTAACATATCATATAATGCAACCGATATACATAAGGGTAAGTCATTAGTATGGTATGGAGAAAACGGAAAACGAATTGAGGTGACTTTTGAGGAACTTAAAAAATTAAGCAGCTCGATTTCAAGGATCTTGATAGAGAATAAAGTGAGTAAAGGTAAAAGAGTTGCAATATATTCCCCTAACTCAATTTTAACCTTAGCTTCCATTCTAGGTTCTGCACGAATAGGAGCAATTTATACACTCATTTTTGCGGGATTAGGAATTGAGGCAGTTAGGAGTAGGCTTGAAGATTTTGCACCAGACTTTATTATAACAAGTAACAAGACTTTTAGAAGAGGAAAAGATGTACCTTTACTCATAGAGGGAAACCTGAATTTTAATAGAGATAAGGAAGAGGAGGAGATTGAAAAACTGTTAGATGGTGAAGAAATAAGAGCAGTAGAAGTAGAATCAAATGAACCACTAAAAGTGATGTATACTTCAGGGACTACCGGAAAACCTAAGGGAGTAGTTTTGCCTCATGGAGCCTGGATGGTGGGAGACTATACAGTATTCGATCTACTTTTTGGCTTAAAACCCGGTGATAAAGTCCTAACCACGACTGATGTAGGTTGGATAACATTTTCAAGGATTATGTATGGAACATTACTTCATGGTTCTACATTCGTTTTTATGGAGGGAGCCCCAGATTATCCAAGAGATAGATTAATAAAAATAATTGAGCAAGAACAACCAAAAGTGCTTTTTACTTCTCCAACCTTAATCAGACTTCTCATGAAGTATGACTTAAAATTGCCTAGGGTAGAATACATTGCTACAGCAGGAGAAATATTTGACGAAAAAAGCTGGGAATATGCACTTAAAATGGCTGATAAGGTAACTGATGTATATGGTCAAAGCGAATTAGGATATGTGGTTGGCATTCCTTATGCTCTTGAAGGCATAGAGGCTAAGATAGGATATGCAGGAGTTCCCTTTCCGGGAGTAGTCCTAGATACTGTAGATGACGAAGGGAAAAGCGTAAGAGGGTCTCCAGGGTATTTAATAGCTAAATCCCCTTTTCCAACCCAATTTATAGGGATTTTAAATAATGACAAAAAGTTTCTAGATTATTTTGCTAAATTCGGCTACCATGATACTGGAGATCTTGCAGTAATCGATGGATCTTATATAAAAATTGTCGGAAGATCAGATGATATGATAAAAGTTGCGGGTCATAGAATAACTAGCGGAGAAGTAGAAAGTGTAGTTTCTAGCATAGAAGGGGTAAAAGACGTAGCAGTGGTTGGAATACCAGATGAAATCAGAGGAGAAAAGCTTGTAATATTTGTAGTTGGTAAAGTTGATAAAGAAATTGTAAAGAGGAAAGTTGTTGAAACTTTAGGACCTATTTACATTATTGATAATGTTTACATAGTGGAAAGACTACCTAAATCTAGAAGCGGGAAGACTGTGCGAAGAATTTTAAGAGACATATTACTAGGAAAAGAAGTAGATTCCTCAATACTTGAGGATCCAGAAGTTGTGAAGGAGATAAAAAATGAGATTTCATGAAACTTTTAGGCAACAAGTTCCAATAACAAATGAATATGCATATTTAAATCACGCAGCTATTTCTCCAACACCCTTACCAGTACTGTACGAAAGCTTAAGATATTTGCTTGACATCAGTAGATTTGGTACTATCCCAGTAAACCAAGAGGAAAACGATGATTTCTTTCATATGAGAGAAAAAGTAGCCAGATTAATAAATGCCTCACCAAATGAGATCTCTTTTATACCTAACACCAGTTTTGGAATAAATGTTGTAGCTCATGGTATAGATCTGAAAGAAGGAGATGAAGTAATTAGTGATAACCTAGAATTTCCTACAGTTACATTTCCCTTTTTTAAGCTAACAAAGAAGGGAGTTAATGTCAAGCTTGTTAAACCTAAAATAGAGAGTTTTGAGGATGATATACTTTCTGCAGTCACGAGTAAAACTAGACTGATAGCAATAAGCCATGTTAGTTTTAACACTGGAGTGAAGGTTGATTTGAAAAGAATATCAAAAGAAGCAAAATCTGTGGGAGCATATACTTTGATTGATATGATACAAAGTGCTGGTGCGACAAAAATCGATGTTAAAGACTCAGATATAGACTTTGCAGTAGCTGGTGGATATAAATGGCTAATGAGCCCACAAGGATCTGGTTTTATGTATGTTAAAGAAGGATTATTAGAAGACCCGCCTTTTTATGGCTGGAAATCATCTTCTACTTACCTAGAATTTAATGCTGAAAACTTTGAGTTAGAGAAAGGCCCGAGAAGATTTGAAATCGGGACTATAGACGTAGGAGCTAATTTAGCTTTAGCTAAAGCTTGTGAAATATTAAGTCAAAACATGGAAGAAATAAGCTTTCGCGTAAGCGAACTATCTAGTTTTACAATTAGATACGCAAAAGAAAAAGGATTTGACGTAATTACCCCTGAAGATAAGAAAGCTGGAATAGTGATTGTTAAAGTGAAAGACCCAAAAACAGTTGTTAATGAATTACTAAAAAGAAAAATTATTGTATCTCCAAGAGGTATTGGAATAAGGATATCAACCCATTTCTACAACACTGAAGAAGAAATTATCAGAACTATCGATGAAATTAAGAAAATCAGTAATAGTTAAACTAGTTATTTATTTTTGACTCTTAGTTACAGCTATGTATAATTGTTCAAGGTTTTCCATTATTCTAACTAACATGGAATATACTATTGCATCATCTAATTTATCAAGGTTCTTAATAATTGATATGACATCTAATAGCTCTTGAATTAGATTGGAGCTAATGATTCCCTTTTTAGCTAATTCCCATATAGCATCTTCATCGCCCTTACCTATAACTCTCTTAACTTCGTTCATTGTATCTGAATAAAGGTCTATAATCCCCTTTTTCACTCTAGTTTTAAGCTGTTCATCTTTCATAAAATCGTCTAAGCTGACTCTTGTACCTAATTCTACTATCTTATAATTATCCCAGAACACAAATAATGTTAAAATAATGTAGTCAAAAAGTTAGCTTAATATGATAAAGACTTTTAACGGAAATTTTGAAATTCCAAGCAAAACAAACTCTGCGTTTTTACTTGTAATAGCTACAACTGATGTAAGTTTAATCCCCGGAATAACAGTAGCTGGGGCAACACCAGAACTAACCCATTTTACACCTGCTGCAGATGCAGAATTTTTGATAAAAGGAAAATGCACAGTAATAAACACCGTCCCAGTAACACCTAATGGGATACCTACACCTGCAATAATAAGTAGAGCCTCACTTGAACTTGTTAAAATTCCAAAGTTTGTTATCAATGCAGGTAGTAGAGTCAAACCTAATTTGCCATATATAGATCTAGGTGGAGAACCGGGCAAGGATATAAGAAAAGGAAGTTTGAGAAAAGAAATAGCTGAAAAAATAATATATAATGGTGTAACGCTCGGTGAGGAATTATCAAATTCTTTTGACTTCATAATTATCGGAGAGTCTATCCCTGCAGGAACTACAACAGCAATGGCAGTATTAGCTGGGTTAGGCTATGATGCCTTAGATAAAGTAAGTTCGGCATCACCAGAAAATCCTAAAGACCTTAAACGGAAAGTTGTATTAGAAGCATTAAAAGATTTGCCTACTGACTTAATGACTAAACTTGCAAAATTATCAGACCCTATGCTGTTAGGAGTATCTGGAATTACTTTAGGTTTTAAAGGGAAGATCCTATTAGCAGGAGGAACTCAGATGACTGCGGCTGCTGCAATAATTAAAGAATTTAATAAAGATAAACTTAAAGATGTTGCTATCGGGACAACTAAGTGGATTATCAATGATAATAGCGCTGACATACTATCCTTAGCTAAACAAGTAGGTATACCAGTCTTAGCTGCTTGGTTGGATTTCGGTAAATCTAGGTTTGAGGGTTTAAGAGTATACGAAAAGGGGTATGTAAAAGAAGGTGTTGGTGCTGGGGGTGCTTCGATCTATTCTATACATAGAGGTATAACTGCTGACAATATATTATCTAAAGTAGAAGAAATATATTGGGGAATAACAAATACTAAATGAGATGGAAACTGACTACGAATTCTTGACTCTAAGAGAGAGAATAGTTCTTTTACTAAAATATTCTGAAAATCCCTTGACAGCGAAAGAGATTAAAGAAGCTCTTGGGATTGAGAAAGAAAAAGAAGTCTACGATCATTTATATCATATTGCAAAATCTTCTAAGCACAAAGACTATGAACTTTTAGTTTTCTTACCGTATTGCAGAGACTGTAAATACATTTTCAAATTAGATACGCCAAAAAAACCAAGCAAATGTCCTAGATGCAAAAGCGAAAACATAGAACCGCCAAAATTCTTAATAAGGGATAGGAAATGAGCAAAGTAGTATTTGTTGATATGGGAGAAACTTTAGTCAGCTTCACTCCCAAGTTTCATGAGCCAATATATCAGTTCCTTTTGAAGAGAGAGTATAAAATTTCAGAGAAACTAGTGTTCAGAACTGTCTATAAACAGCTTAGCAAAGACCATTTTCCAGATCCATTACTTGGAGGTCTAAGTGTACTTAACTATAAGGATTTGCTTTGTGAACTTGGTATAACACCTAAAGAATGTTTGATGAAAGAGATTGAAAAGATTCAGCTACTTTCTAATAAATGGGATTTATTTGAAGACTCAGAACCTTTTCTTAAGGAACTAAAGAAAGATGGTTATAAGATAATAATGATAACAAATGCTACTAGAAGTGTTTACAAAATAGTTAGCGATTTAGGATTAGATAAATACTTAGATGATATTATTGCTTCTTGCGATTTGGGAATAATGAAACCACACCCAAGAATATTTAGAATAGCAATTGAAAAATATGGTATGCCGAAATATCATATAGGTGATGTTTATGAAATCGATTACATTGGTGCGTTAAGGGCTGGCATAAAACCCCTACTTTTAGATAGATTAAACTTCTATGATGACATAAAAGCAGAGAAGGTGAATAATTTATTTCAAGCTTTAAAGTTAATAAAAAATACCTAGAAATATTTTTAGAAAAAGTTCCTCCTCACCCTAATCCAAAATACGATTTGGAACAATATATAACGCCTTCCTATCTTGCGTCAGAGTTAATTTGGACTGCCTATCTAAGAGGTGACATTAAAGATAAGAAAGTGATAGATTTAGGATGTGGAACGGGCAAATTATGTTCTGGCATTTCCCTTTTAGGGGGCTATTGTATATGCGTTGATATTGACTATGAAGCGTTAAAAATAGCAAAAGAGTTTTTTGAAAAAGAGTCTTTACAAGCAGATATATTAAATTCGGACGTAAGATACTTGGAGCTAAAGGCTGATACTGTAATTCAAAATCCTCCATTTGGGGTAGTAAATAAAGGGGCGGACTTAGAGTTTCTTTCTAAGGCTTTCGAAATTGCAAATGTAATATACAGCATACATAAATCTAATGAAAGAAGTAGAAGTATAATATTTAAGCTAAGTAAAAGTAAAGGTTTTAAAACCGAAGTACTTACGCAAAAGTATAAAATGAAGACATATTATCCTTGGCATAAAAAGAAAATTCACGAATTCCTTGTAGATATATATCTTTTTTCTAAAAATTAATCTTATTCTCAATAATATTTTTTAGAAATTCTTTAACACCATCTCCATCTTCTTTATCTAAAACTAAGTCACTGATCTTTTTTATTTCAGGCAAAGCGTTAGCTACTGCAACTTTAATATCAACCACTTCAAAAAGAGAGATGTCATTTTGGCTATCTCCTATGCCTATAGTTTTACCTCTAAAGTTTAGAATCGTCTTTAAGTGACGTACTGCATTACCTTTACTCACATTTTTTGGCATTATCATTGCATCACTTCTATTCCATTCTATTTTAGCCATTTCGCTTATCTTATCATCTAATACATTCTTTTTATCTAGAACAGAATCCAGATAAACTATAACTTCACCGATTGAATATTTTATACCTTCTCTCCTTAGAACACGCAATACTTCTTCCCTAATAGAGAACCACTCTTCGTCTGCCAGTTTTATTTTTCTGTCACCAAGCAAAATTATTCCTCCATTTTCAATAATCCATCCAGTTGGATTAAGTCCCTTAGCTAATATATCTATAAATCTTTTTTCTCTACCGGTTACAACAAAGAAAAAATATTTCTTTGAAAACTCATTTACTATCTCTGCTACATCCTCTCTAATTACAAAATTATCCTTTTCATGAGATAATGTCCTGTCAAAATCAGATAAGACCATTAAACTCAAAACTTATACCCCAGATCTTCTAAGATTTTTTTCATCTTCAAAGCATCTCTCTCTAATTCTGGGCTTTCACATACAAGGGTAATCGATATATCCCTCTTTAGAATTTCTTTTGCTAATGGTTCAAATGGAGGTGCGTTATTCTCTATTGGTAAATGTTCATCCACATACTTACCTTTTCGAAATACTAAAGACTCAAAATGAGAATTGATATGAGTTAAATTTAGCTCCTTTGTAAGCCTGTCTATAATTTCACCATAGTCTATCTGCCCACCTTGTCTGGCAAAAGTATGAGCCCAGTCAATATAAGGAATAACGTGTTTTACTTCTTTAGCGATTGATATAACTTCATCTATTGTTCCAAACGCAGTTTCTTTAGCCATTGTCTCCACCCCAAATTTTACGTTCTTTATGCCCATAGACAATGCAGTATCTACTACTTCTCCTAATCCAGATTTCACCATTTCGTAGCATTCTTCTGGTTTTCTTTTACCGTAAAATGCAACATGTATCGCTATTGCATCAGCTCCCATTCTCTCTGCTCTATCAGCTGTATCTAAAATCCTTTGTTTTGACGCCTTAACTTTTTCCTCCTCTTCGGCACAGAGATTTATAAAATACGGAGCATGAACAGAAAGTCTAACCCCAAGTTCTTTAGCGACTTTTCCAGCTTCTTCAGCACTTTCTTGACTCATTCTAACCCCTTGCACAAATTCAACTTCCATTGCGTTTAACCCTAAATCTTTTACAGTCTTTATCCCTTCTATTGTATTTCTTTTTTTAGCAGAATGAGGAATACCTGCTGGTCCTAAGTAAATCTTAGCCACGCTCTAATGTTTACATAAAAATTTATAAAAGCATTCAGACGAAATGAGTGGGGTTTTATGAAAGGAGCTGAAGATATAGTTTTTTAGAGAAAAAAGAGATGTTTAAATTTATCCTTTGAATTTTTCAATACTATAACTCTGTAGGATAGATATAACTGAACAGCATATTTAAAAAGCAACGTTTACCTTGATGCTTTTTTCTCTTAATATCTGGTCATTACTTCTTATTAATACTATCAGTGAATTTCTAAGTACGTCTGTATCAAACTCTTCACTTGTTTGTTTCTTAACTTGTAATACGATTCCATCGATTATAGGATCTAATTGTAATGAAGAAACGATGGCATTTAGTTCCTTTGTTAGTGCACTAAGATAAGACACTAGTTCTTCATTGGAGGAGATATTCTTTTTCCTCTGCTCAACCATAGAGGATACATAAGAACTTATTGAGTTAGAAGCTTCTTCTATCGCTTCCTTTACTAATGGTTCAATGATCTTCTTGTATTCATCAATGCCACTGGAAGTAAATGTTACTGTGTCTACTATGAGGCTTACTCTTTTTGTTAAGGCGTTTACTATCGAATTAAGAACAATAGCTTGTAAAGAGTTCCTTTCATCGGGTGATAGCTCAACTTTTGTAGAAGAAATCTGGGAGGGTACTTTAACATTCACCTTTTCTGCAATGAACTCTATTAATGTCTTTGCATTCACACCACTTTCTCTAAATTTGGCAGCAGCTAGAGGACAGAGTGTAATCAACATAGGATACTTAGAGCCTAAAGCTCTAGCCATCATATCAGCTCTTTTTCCAATATTCTTTTCCAATACAGCCCCAGAACATCCTTCAACTTTTCTAACTCTGAATCCCATATCAATAAGTCTTTTTGTGACATCATTAGCGTAAGGTGAAGAGAAACAAGCAACATGTAAATAGATCTCTTCTCCTTTTCCATCAATCTGCATAGATTTTAAGATTCTTATATCAAGAGGTAATACTTCATATGTAGTCTTCAAACCTAACATATTAGAATATTCTTTATAAACCTCTGATAGAACTTTATAATCTTCTGGTGCTATAGTAAGTACTTCTAGTGAATTATTCAGTACTTCTTCATTCTTTTGAATCTTTTGTTGTAATCTTTCTCCACCGCTTATATAACTCATAAAACCGCTATCATATGAAGTGCCAACTAGTTTCACTTTTAATCCCAACATTTTCAAAAGTTTTAAGGCTGTAATTGCAACTGTAGGATTATCAATAAGATATTTGCCGGCCCATAAAGTTATATCACTATTATCATCTACTACGTCGGCAACTTCAGGATCTTGTGTTAATGGTATTTCTACCGGAGGCTCTTCTGGGATCTTCTTTGCTACAATACTGTTCAGTTTTACTAGTAATGAGGATATTGGAATCTTAGCTGGACATACACCATCGCATAATCCACATTTATGACACCCAGAAATTTCGGCTATAGCAGAATCTGGTATATCCACACTTCTGTTCAAGTAGTACGAAGATATTGCA
>NZ_DBPRYF010000038.1:0-52787 GCF_059755235.1 Sulfurisphaera sp. | reverse complement strand
ATTTCCTTACTTTTAAACTTACTCTCTACATATTTCTCTTTTAGTTTAGTAAAAACGATATAAAAATTATTTTGTTTTATACATATCTCTGATTATATCCAGTAATTCCCTTGCTATAATAGTTTTATAATTTTTTTCTAGTTTCTTTATGAACGAGTTTCCTATTACTATAACTTCATTGTAAACTGATGAAAACGCTATATCTTTTCTAGACGCATTATTAGCCACGATTAAATCAAATCCATGCCTTTCTTTCTTGATCTTAGCTTTTTCGATCAACTCATTCTCGTTAGTAACTGTTTCTGCCGAGAAACCAACTAAGAGTATATTATATTTTCTAATTACGCTAGAAATTTTGATGGTTTTCTCTAATTCAATTTTAGGAACTTCAGTATGGCTATCAATTTTAGAGGATGATATGTTCTTAAACTTGTAATCTGCAGGCGCACCAGCTAAAATTACTATATCATATCCCTCTTTAACTAATTTCTCAACTTCATCAGCCATTTCATCAGTGGTTTCAACCTCAATTTTTTTCTTAACCATTGGTTTAATGTGAGAACTTAAAGGTCCGTGAACAAGAACCACATCTGCACCTCTAAAATAGGCATCATTTGCTATAGCTACACCCATGGTTCCACTACTAGGATTTGAAATAAATCTTACAGGGTCTAGATGTTCTCTCGTAGGTCCAGCAGTAACCACTACTTTATAACCCTCTAAGTCTTTTTTCCTTAGAATAAGCGAAGAAATATAACTTGATAAATATTCGATGTCTGGGTAATGAGCCACGTCCCTAACTAAGGAAGGTTCAATAATAATAATCCCCATTTCTTTCAGTTTATTTATATTATTTGTCATTTGAGGGGAAAAATACATAGGCAAATGCATGACAGGCACTATTATCAAATCCTTCTTTAGTCCTACAAAATTAAGGGCTGTAGCTGTAATAGAGGTGTCAGCTATTCCATTAGCAATTTTACTTATTGTATTTGCGGTTGCTGGGGCTATTATAAATGCATCGTAGTCTTCAGCTAGACTTACATGTTCTATTTCTCCAGTTAATTTGGTTATAACTTTGTTACCAGTAGCCCATTCGAACATAGTAGGAGAAATTAGTTTTGATGCCTCTTTACTCATTATCACTTCCACTTCGGCTCCGAGTCTCATTAAAGATCTCACTAAATCTAAGGTTTTGTAAATAGATACGCTTCCAGTAACTCCAACGAGAATTTTTTTACCAACTAACTCATTTGATGTCTCGCCTATAATTTTCTTTGAAGGATGCATCAGACATAAATTTATACTTCAGATAAAAACCTTATATTATGGAATTTGCCGAAGCAACAAAACAAGATGGCTTTAAGGTAAGATTAGCTAGGATGGATGATATAGATCAGATAATAAAAATTAATAGATTTACATTACCTGAGAATTATCCTTATTATTTCTTTGTAGAGCACTTAAAGGAATACGGAGCAGCATTCTATGTAGCTGATGTTAATGGAGAAGTGGTAGGTTATATTATGCCTAGGATAGAATGGGGATTTAGTAATATAAAACAACTACCAATTCTTGTTAAAAAGGGTCATGTAGTTTCAATAGCGGTATTAGAACAATATAGGAATAAAGGAATAGGGAAAGCATTACTTGAAGCGTCGCTGAAAGGAATGAAAGAAATTTACGGAGCAGAAGAAGTATATCTTGAAGTAAGAGTGAGTAATGAACCTGCAATTCATTTATACAAAAAGCTGGGTTTCAAGGAAGTGAAAGTACTTAAACATTATTATGCAGATGGGGAAGACGCATATTTAATGGCTTGCCCTCTTTAACTCAAAACTTCTTCCATCATATATTACATAATAGCCTTTTTCCATACTACCTACCGATATAACCTTTGTTTTACCCACTTCATAAACTAATTGATCCTCGATATGCCCATGAAAAAGAAGCTCAGGTCCGTTGGATAGTATATTACCCAGAACTAATTGAGATCCCCTAGGGTTTCTTGGTGGAAAGTGCGTTATTACTTTTCTTGAAGAAAAAGAGATTGAAAGATCTAAGAAATTATCTATTAATAAATTGTTCTTCTTTAAATATTTTTGAACCGTGACGTTGTCCATTTCTCCCAAAATACCGAGGAAATTATTAATATACTGAGGACACTCTACATCACCTAGCCCTATAATGTAATCAATATGAAGAGAGTTAAGAAATTCTACCACATCCTCTTTGCATGGTACCCGTGAAACTAGGGCTATATTTTTTGTACCACTCATCAAGATAATATAAGGCTATACCAGTTGCTATTATATCTGCTGTTGATCCCGGATTGTAATTATTACTAGATAAAAAAGAATCGAACTCTTTTAGTCTCTCCTTACTATAACTATTTAATATATCACATGCTATAGAAGAAATTTTCAAAGCAATATACCCACCATTTTTTCTAAATATTAAACCATCCGGTATTTCACAAAGTATTTTCAAAAACCCATATAATACACCGTTCTCAAACCCATAAAACCTTATATACTTTATCACCTCAAGAGAATACTTATAATAGTATATCATGTTTTTTACAGAGCTATCTATTTCAGCTGATTTTAAAAGAATCTCATACAAAGAATAATTATCTAATTCCGTGTAATGCATCTTGTCAATTTTCCCCAGATAGCTTAGTTTTAACTCCTTCAAAGAAAGTGAGAAGTAATACGAATCTTTCTTATTCAAGCCTCTTATCACTTGTGAAGCTTTTTTTAATGTCTCTTGAAGTGAGAAAAGTGATGAATAAGCAATAGGTAATAATTGCATTGCTGTCCCGAATATTGAAAAGTTAACGTTAAGTCTCTTACTTTCAATAATTGCTTCATATAGTAATTTGTATAGACTATCATATTCTCTTTCAGTCTTCTTTAAACAAGCTTCTCTATAATATTCTTTAATAATAAGGGAAGAGTAAATAATGTCTGAAAAACTCACAGACTTTATATCTTTTAACCTAGATGCATTACCTGGCTTATCAATTAGAGCTTCATCAATAGATGCTTTTGATAAAATTGTGCTAATTTCCTCACAGTATTTTTTTAACATACCCTCTGACATCCCTATCACCTATGACTATTCTTATTTCTCCATCATCACATTTTATTAGCATTCCATGAGCAAAAATTCTCTTAGCCTTATATAGCAACGTTGAATAAATTCCTTCATAAGAAACTAAAACTCTAGGTAAATGTCCACCCTTTACTGACGAAACATTTGAAAGGGAAACAATTGAAGGGTAAAAAAGTGAACTTGAATTGTCGTCTATATCACCAATAATTTCTCCTTCACCTACTCTTTTGCAAACCTTATCACAGTATTTTTGAGGAAAAGGATTAACAAACAGAAACGAGTACTTTGTGCCTTTATATACTCCTCTAACTCTTACATCATAAAGTTCTTTAGCAACGTCAATAGATATTTTATAATTTTTTTGCGTTTCGTAAATCCATTCGTCATCTTTATCAAATCCTTTGAACGAACTCATAAAATCCATCGAGTTTTTTGCCCCATAGATTACGAAATCGATATCAGATTTCTGATGAGAAATGCCTGCAAGAAGACTTCCAGTAATGCCCATATTTTCGATTCCTATATTCTCATATATCTCTACTGCAATTTCTTCCAGTCTATTATTTGCACGAGAAATAATATGCTTCAATTTACATTCTGGTTTAAGATGTTTATGAACAACAGATCTTAAAATTATTGGAAAAGAAACGTCATAGCAAGGTTCATAAAGGAAACTTTGAGAAATGTTCATTAGATTATGAACGCCGTAAAACTTGAATACTCTCTCATAACCTTTCCATAAGCCTTTGCCAGTGTATATATACTTCAGATAAGCATAAACGTAACCATAACTGTTAATATTACTATAAACCATATAAACGTTAAAATCTTTACCAATTATAATGTCTTTATCAAGGAAATAATCTCTTCCCATCCTTTCAGTCTCACATAAGAAATTGCTGTACCAGAGCTTTTTAACATATCCAAATATTTCCTATAAATTCCTCCTCCCAGTGCATTGGCTATATATGCAGATCCAACTGCCGATTCCTTAAACTTAAATTCAAACTTTTTTCCAAAATCCAATTCATTTTTCTTCTTTCCAGATACTATAATTGGGATTTCATACTTAGAAGAAAACCATTCAGCAATAATCTGTATTATTTCTTTTCCTCTTTCCCAGTTTCCATTACTGTAGATCGTGTCTTTAGTTATCCTAGCATATCTATGAAGTAGATATGCAACTTCACCATCAAGAAATCCTACTGAAGAAGGCCCTGGTAAAACAGTGCCACCAAATCCATCTATTATTTTACCATCGATAACCACCAATATAGAAGAAAAATTCGTGCCTACCTCAATTAAAACAAAACTGTCATAATATGTCCTATAGAAAAAGGCAGAAGCCACTTTGTCCGCAGTACCCATGTCAATAATATTAATTTTTCGATATAGCGGAACTGACTCTAGTTCTATTACACTGGGTATTGTGTATGCATTAGTTAACAAATTAGAACTACGCAAAAAATTCCTTAAAGGTCCTTCTTTGCTCGGGTCCGCAAGACTCATTAGGAAAATTTCCTTTTCGGAAATTTTCCTAACATTAAAAAACGGCAATCCATGACCAGATGGTACTGCTATAACTTGTGGTCTCTCTCTATCTATTTGTTTAATTAAGGAAAAGGAATAATGAGGAATTAGACTAGCTGGTATTTCCTTGTAATATATTACTATACCTATTTCGTTTACAAATGAAATTGCATATGTCCCGCTCCCAGGGTCTACACCAGCAAAAATCATTTTGCCTCAAGCTCGATTCTAACTATTAAATCGCTCTTCTCAACAGAATAAATAAATTTCTGTTCTGATAACACTCTTTTAATAAGATTTTCTGAGAAATTTTTAAAGTATTCTGCGTCTTCTTTATTTTCAAACCTATATACACCTATCTGTTTAGACCTAGAAGGAAAAGTGTTAACCTTTGAATTAAATAACTGTGCAATAATATCAAATATAGCGAATAATCCGTTAATCTTGCCTTCTTCCGTTGAAGATAAAGGAGAGATATAATCAGATATCAAAAGAGATAGGTCTTTTGGCGTCGTTACTGATTTATTAATACTCAAAGCATTTACTGAAATCAATTGTTTTAGCAAAAGATAGAAAGCCATTACATAATTCACTTTATCTTTTAGATCGCCACCAAAACTTACCTTGTCTCTTAAACTATATATTAAATCCTCGTAAATTCCTATAGCGTGGTTGGTAATCTCATATATTGTCTTACCTTCTTCTTTAGCTATGTTCTTTAATTTATCATAAAGGTCTTCACGCATAAAACAAGGTTGCCTATTTTTTTCCTCGACCATGTATACATTTGTATACATACAATATTTAAGGATTAAGGTCTCAAAACTATAATCGCAAAACGCCCACTATCGCTTATCTCATGCTTTAATAAAGTAACTTTTATTTCAGATAAAATATCTTCTATGGCGTTTATAATAAAATCTAAGTTAGTTTTGTCCGCATATTTTGTCCAGATTGTACATTTCACATCACTTCCTTCTGGCTGACAATCTACATTTTGTAGTAGGAACGAAATAAAAGGAGCATAAAAGATAATATTTCTTATCAAATTAGCGTCCTTAACTTTTTCTACCTTAATTGATTTAACATATTGTTTACCAGAATCTACAACTATGGAGAGGAAAAGCTTTCTAAATAGTTCATCTTTCTGAAGAATATAATAAATTAGGGACTCAAAGCTCGAGAGCTTTGCCCTCATTGAGGAGAAGGAGTGATAAATTTTAGCAAGATTAGATATATCTTCCCAAGAATCTTGTGTTCTCATAATAAGCTCTATGTCATTGAAAATCTTGTTTAGATATTCATCTGCCTTATCATCTATATTTCGAGATATACTTGATGCTAAAGAGGATGCTAATTGTCGCTTAATAGCCTCCTCAATATTTCGTAAAACATCTATATTATCTTTAGTCATAGGATAAAGTTTTTTTCCTTCTTTTTTCTTCTCCCCTTTCTTCTCTGTCACAAATTATAAAAGCACCTTTGATAGATAAATAATCTTCCATCAGTGGCTGCCCACAAGCTGTCACGAATCCATTCGGCTCTTTGTCATCATAAAATGGAGGTGGGATAGCGGCGCCTGGATTTGAACCAGGGACCTCGGGGTTTCGCCGTGGAGAATACCCACTTATGAGCCCCGCGGGCTACCAGGCTGCCCTACGCCGCTGTGCAATCCCACCAACATAAAATATTAACCAAGCGTAATAAAGCTTTCTCTCATGATGATAAAAAGAGTAGTACAAATCGATCTAAAGAAAGACTACTTAACACTAACATCTGCTCTATATCCAGAAGGAATTACATTTATTAATAAGTTAATATCGATTATAGTTAAGAAAGAATATTGTAACACAAATCCTTGGAATGATGTTAGAAGATATGCAGATAAAAAAAGCTTAGTTTTTATGACTGCTTCAGAAAAGTTCTTATTTAGAGAGTATGAAGATATGAAACTTTTTATAAGTGCTGGAATTGGTGAAAGTGGAGAAAACGCTGGTTGCACAATAAATATTGCAGTCTTTGTTGATCAAGGTCTTAATATTAATGGTTTAGTGGATTTAGTCCGAACTATAGAGGAAGCTAAATGTGGAGCTCTTAGAGATCTTTCTTTACCTTTTACTGGAACTGCGAGTGATGCAATAGCAGTAGGTAGCTCGGTAGGAGAAAAATATTTTGCTGGCCCTTCTACTGAATTAGGTAAGAAAGTTGCAGTAAGAGTAAGAGAAAAAATAAAAGAATTACTTATTTAAATATTATTTTACCACATTCTATGTTTTCATCTAGTTCTTTACATACAACCAAATCGTCCTCATACGCATCAAGAAGTTCAATAATCTTACTTTTTACATATTTCTTATTAAATAATGTATAATCTAAAGATTTAAACATTTTGATTGCTGGTATGTTAGAGCTTCTTGTAGATGCTATGACGATTTTTACACTCTTTTCTATGAATAATTCTTCTGCTTTCTTTATAATTTCTTTCCCAAATCCTTTTCCTCTATATTCTGGTATTATACCTATGTAAAATATTACCCCTATGTCTTTATATTTCTTTAGCTCTACAAAACCTACTTCTGTTCCATTATATTTTTGTATTAGAATTTTAGATGACTTAGCGTTCTTCAAAGCAAAATATTTATCATATTCAGAAAGAGATGAACTTATTAGATCTTCAATACTCATAATCTCTTTGCCTTTAACTCAAAGGTAATTTGCACTTTTCATACTAAAAAACTTTATGGGAAAATACCACGTATAATCTTTGAAATAATTTGTTCTATTGGTTCATTACTCATACTTCTTAGATTTGAAAAATCACCTATCCACCTTATAGAACCATTAGAGATAATCAAAACCTTATCGGTAAGTCGATCGGCAACAGAAAGAATATGTGTAGAAACAAGAAAAGTAGAATTTTTCAACTCATTTAATAAATCTATGACAATCTCTTGAGAAGGAATATCAAGATAATTTAATGGCTCATCAAGCAACAAAATTTGTGGTTTATGGATTATAGCCATTGCTATAGCAAGCTTCTGTCTATTTCCACGAGATAGGGATGAAGCTTTATAGTTCATATACTGCTTCAATCCTAAAATTTCTAGTAATTCATAAACATTGTCTTCACTTACGTTTCTAATGGCAGAAATAAACTTTAGGTTATCAATTACAGACAAACCTGGAAAGGGATCAGCATCCTCTGGTAAATACCCTAAAATTGCTCTAACTTTCGGAGAAGACGGGTCTTCTCCAATTATCTTTACTTCGCCCTTATCTGGCTTGATAAGACCCGAAATAATTTTTAAAAGAGTACTCTTTCCTGCACCATTAGGGCCAAGTAATGCCCATTTCTCGCTACAATTGACAGAAAAAGAAACATTATTTAGAGCTATTATGTTATCAAATTTTTTCTCTATATCTTTGATATAAATGCACATGACCATAATAGGAAGAGGGCCAAGAGCCGCCCTTATGCGCCGCGGCCGGGATTTGAACCCGGGTCAAGGGCTCGACAGGCCCTCATCCTAAAACCGGGCTAGACTACCGCGGCATTTTCTAGATTTTGTTTTAATCAGCCCGGTCTGCATTAGTATATAATTTTCACTTACTTAAAAATCCTTCGCTTATAAAGCTATTAGCTTTCGAACAATATATTTAAGCTTTAAAAAGTATATCAACTATTAGGAAAAATATTAACTTTAGTAAATCAAAATATATTAATTGTAGCTATTTAGATATTATTAGTTATTATTGAGTATCAAAGAAATATAACTGTTCCCACGTTTATATTCTACAAATTTGTATCAAAAACCTAGATAAAAATGTAATTTATGAAATAATTAACAAAATTATAATTATTTCCTATAGAATCTAAAAGACTAATTATATTTTTAATAAAAGGATTTTTCTACTATAAAATCGCTTTCTTTCACCCTGTCATATAAACTATAAAATAGCTAAGTTATAATCCCTTAAATCGTATAGTACACAATCTTACATTAAAAATGAAAAATCACAGTTCTATTTATAGTAACTTTTATCTAGTTTTCCAAGTCTTTTGTATAAAGTATTAAAAGAAGTCGTTTGCCTAACAATAATTTAATAAAATAGCATAACCAAGCGCCGGGGACGGGATTTGAACCCGTGTGGGGTGACCCCCACTGGCTCTCCAGGCCAGCCCCTTAGTCCGCTCGGGCACCCCGGCAAATATAAAATATTAAGCCAAGTATTAAAAACGTTTTTGCAATAAACAAAGGGTTTAACTTGATTAGACCAATTCTATTTCAATATATACATCATCGGGGACTCTTACTCTCATAAGTTGCCTCATTACTCTTTCATCTGTAGCAACGTCTATTATCCTTTTATGAACTTTCATCTCCCAATGCTCCCATTTCTTTCTTCCTTCACCATGTGGCAATCTCATTACAGGTACTTCCATCCTCGATGTAGGCAAGGGGATCGGACCGTTTACTTCTACTCCCGTTTTCTGAGCTAATGTTTTTATTTGGTTGACAACGAAATTTAGATTTTCTATGTTCGTGCTCCAAAGCCTAATTCTTGCTTTAGTAGGCATAAAATCACCATAATAAAAAAATTACTTAATCTCTACTTTCTTTGGTTTAACGTCTATTATCACACCTACTCCTACTGTCTTACCCATATCTCTCATAGCAAATCTTCCTAATGCTGGAAAGTCCTTAAACTTCTCTGCGACTAAATCTTTAATTGGTTTCATCTTAACTATTGCAGCATCCCCTGGCTTTAGGAATTGTGGATTCTTTTCGGCTTCTTTACCAGTCTTTGGATCAATCTTTGATGTTAATTCAGTTACTCTACAAGCAACGCTTGCAGTATGTATGTGAACTACTGGTGTATAACCTACGCTTAAGGCTGTTGGATGCCATATTACTATTATCTGTGCTGTCATTTCATCGACAACTGTTGGTGGTACATTGGGACTACCTGCTACATCTCCTCTCTTTATATCTTTCTTTTCTATGCCTCTTACGTTAAATCCGATGTTGTCACCAGGTTCAGCTTTATCAATCTTTGTGTGATGAGTCTCTATTGATCTAACCTCACCGACTTTTCCTGCCGGCATAAAGACTACTTTGTCACCAACTTTCAGTACACCAGTTTCTACTCTTCCTACTGGTACTACACCTACTCCAGAAATTGAATATACTTCTTGAATTGGAATTCTTAATGGCTTGTCTACTGGTTTTGGTGGGATTTCTAACTGATCGAGGTATTCCTCTAGTGTGGCTCCAGTGTACCATTTCATATTTTCAGATTTATGAGTTATATTCTCACCAGTGGTTGCTACTACTGGTACAAACTTAACTTTATTCATATCGTAACCAAAGCTTTTCATGAATTTTCCTACTTGGTCAACTATTTCTTTGTATCTCTTTTCATCATATGGTGGGTCTGTTAAATCCATCTTGTTTACCGCTACTATTACTTGGTTAATACCCATTGTCTTTGCTAATATTATGTGCTCTCTAGTTTGGCCTTCGACACTCATTCCTGCTTCATATTCACCTTTCTTTGCAGATATTACTAGGATTGCAGCATCAGCTTGGCTTGCACCAGTGATCATATTCTTTACGAAGTCTCTATGCCCAGGGGCATCAATAATTGTAAAGAAGTATTTTCTTGTTTCAAATTTCATGAATGTTAAATTAATTGTTACACCTCTTTCTCTCTCTTCCTTTAGCCTATCTAGTAAGAATGCATATTTCTCTGATTCTTTTCCAAGTTTTTTGGCAGCCTCTTCTGCTTCTTTTATAGTTTTCTCATCTAGAAAACCTCTGTCCATTAATATTCTTCCTACTAATGTGCTTTTGCCATGGTCTATATGGCCTATGACGATTAAGTTTAGGTGTGGCTTTTGTGACATCTTACTCCCTCTTGCACATATTTAACGTGACAAGCATTAAAAGTTTAGCTATAAGTTATCTTGAGCTTAATGCAATTCTTTCAGTCTCTTCTTTCTTCCTAACAGCAAAGCTCTTTGGATCATTGTTAGCAGCTGCCATAATTTCCTCTGCTAATGCTTCTTCTATAGGTTTCGGATTATTAAATGAAGCTTCTTTTGCACCCATCACTATGTGTCTCAACGCTAGATCAACTCTCCTTTGGGGAGCTACGTCGACTGCAACATAATAAACTATACCACCGTACATAATTCTTGTTACTTCTTCTCTGGGTGCTGAATTTTCTATAGCTTTTACAAGAACTTGAAGAGGATTTTGACCTGTTTTAAGTGCTATTATATCAAAAGCTGTTTTTACTATGTTATATGCTAGCATTTTCTTTCCTTTGTTTCTCCCTGGTCTCATAACATTATTTATTAATCTCTCTACGATTGGTAATCTTGCTTTACCAAATCTCCTATGCTCATGTCTTCCACCAGTATGAGGTAAATACACAGGCATTAGTCCAATATATTTTTTCAAACTTGGGTCTCTAACTTCCACTTTGGTATCCCACTTACCGAAAACCTTTAAGTCTATCGACGATACTTCAAAGCTTTCCATTTTTATCCTAATCCAATAGTTAGTTTTTACTTAAATGTGTTTATGAAGGATTTTATAGTGCAATTACATAAGTATAATATAATGAACCAAGAGAATTCAAACGACTTAGTAAAAGTAGAAAAAGTAGACGCATTCTTTTATCCAATACATGGCATTCCCACCATGGTATTATATCTAGAAGATGGTAGAGAATTTAAAATGTTTCAAATTCCTGTAGAAATAGTTATTGCTTTGAATAGATTACAAGAGAAAAGAGATTATGAAGAATTCTTAAGAGGTGATAAAAGAGAAAATATATATGATATTTTAGCATTCTCTTCTGAAGTAAAAGATCAATTAAACAAGATAATAAACAGAGTCATAATTAATGACGTAAATGAAGAATATGGAGTCTATATAGCTACTGTGGAATTTAAATTCGACGGAGTGATCATAGAAAAACAACTAATACCTAGCCATGCCATATTCCTTGCATTAGTGGCAAATAAACCAATATATGTAAAGAAAAATTTAGTTGATGAACAAGAAAATCAAGATAGAAAAAAGAATAACGAAGAACCTTAAAAATCTACCTTACTGGTTTTTGTTTTTTACCTTTATATAAAGCGTCTAAGGAAACTCCATTTACCATAACTACTTTATATCTGACTCCAGGTAAGTCACCCATAGACCTACCCAAAGTACCTCCAATTCCAGCTATAACTACTTCGTCATGTTCATCAATGAAATTTACTCCACCGTCGCCTGGAACGAATGCTGTTACAACTCTTCCATTCTTAACAAGCTGAACTCTAACTGCCTTTCTAACTGCAGAATTGGGCTGTCTTGACTCTATACCCACTTTTTCAAGAACTATACCTCTAGCCATAGGAGCTCCTTCTAGTGGATCGAACTTCTCTCTCAAATTTAACATTCTTCTTTTGAATTTCCTTTGATGCCACCTAAATTTAAGTCTCTTCAACCTTAGTTTTCTTGCCGCAAATAACCCTTTTGGTGATTTGCTTCCTGCCATTCTTCACACCTTTAAGTTATAATCACAGAATCAATATCCATATATCTTTTTAATATTAACTTTGCTCTAGTAACGTTTCTTCCTCCTTTACCTATTGCAATTCCTTTATCTTGAGGATCTACAGTTATATATACTGTTTTCTTGGAATTTGACTGAACAACCTTTACACTTCTCACTTTTGCAGGAGCCATCAGATTTCTTACCAAATCTTCTAGATTATCGCTATAACCAACAATCTCTATAGATTTACCTATAAGTTTTTCCAATCTTTTTACATTCAACCCATTTTTACCTATTGCTGTACCCATATTTTCTTGGTTTACAAGAAAAATAATTCTGTTATTTTCATCATCTACGATACAATCTCTTGCAGTAACACGCGTTATATCTTGAAAAAGTGACATATATCTTAGTTCTTCCGACGTAAGTTTAATTTCAGGCACTTACTGAGTCCCCTCCTTTAGTTGTTCAATCAACTTTGACTCTCCGGGATCAATAACCCCGATAGTAGAAATCATAAACGGTTTTCCGCATAATTTACCTAAATCATAAGCACTTCCTCCATACTCATAAATAGGGATATTAGATACCTTCGCATAAGTCTTAATATCATCCTTTAAATCTTGTCTTAAGGTTGATGTTATTATAACCATTTTTACTTTACCGTTTTTTACCATTTTTATTGATTTCTTTGTACCGAAGATTACTTTACCAGTTCTTAATAGTGTTTTAAGTTCACTTTCAAAACGCACTACTTCTGACACTCTGTTCACCTCATGTTTGGTTTCATGGTTAACTCCACTATCCCAGTACCTAATCTAATAGGCTGGCCAATTATAATATTTTCTACTACGCCTTTAAATTCTTCCATTTCTCCTCTTGCTGCTGCATCTAGTAAATGCTTTACTGTGACTTCAAATGCAGCCCTTGCAAGCACGCTACTTTTCTCGCCAGTAACTCCATGCCTACCTATCTGCCTTACTACTCCGGTTCTAGTCATAATATCTGATACTAATAGAATATGTCTCAAATCTACATCTAGACCTTGCTCCTCTAGTACCCTCTTAATTTCTCTAGCTATTGCCTCCCTAGCCGCTTCAATTCCAAAAACTTCTCCTATTTCATGAATGTTGTTAGTTTGAACTTTAGTGGGATCCACACCTTTGACACCAATAACTCCTTCTAGGTTAGACCCATCAGTGAGTATAACATATTCATCTCCTTTCTTTTGAACTATAGCTCTTCTTATTCCTTTTATTCCTTTTATTTTGGTATTAAGTAATTTTTCTCTCATCTTAAATAAGGCTGATATGCTATCTAGTTCTTCAAAGTATATAGTAAATGTGTATTCATCAACATCTTCTATGTGTACTTTGCCTAATTTTAGCTTAGAAATTGTCTTCTTTACATCAGATACATCAACACCTTTATCTCTAAGCATTTCACTATCTAGCTGTAAAGTTATAGACATGTTAGATATATCTACACTTATGGAAGCTATAATATGCTCTATTTTGGTATACTCAATTTTCCTAGCAATGTCTAATGCTTTATCTCTATCGAATTTGTATTCATCTGTCAGATATATAGTCATTATAGGAGTAGAAGGGGTTTTCCTTGCATCTACTATTTCTATTAATCTAGGCAAACCTAATGTTACATTTAACTCTCTAATACCAGCAAAGTGGAATGTTCTTAGCGTCATCTGTGTACCGGGTTCTCCTATTGATTGAGCTGAAACAACACCAGCTGCTTCTCCCGGTTCGATTAATGACTGCTGATAATCTCTTATTGCTAAATCTATTATTTTATCTACATCTGACTCATTTATGTTTATTTCTGTGTTAAGTAAGACTTGCCTTAGATCCTCTATTACTTTCTGCGGTAGTTTATTAGAAGCTTGCTCTAATGCTTTTTCAATATAAGATTTAAGATAATCAGACATCATTTATTTCACCTTTTCCATCCGACCACTCTTTCAATTATTCTATTTACATCTACTGTTTTACCATGAGAACTATACATTGGATTGACTCCATCTTCACCATATATAGGTTCAATAACTTCACCATATAATGATCTCACAGTGCCATCATATTCTATCCTGAGATCAGATAATGCATTTATCAATCTTCTCTGCATGTACCCGCTTTGTGAAGTCTTTACAGCTGTATCCACTAATCCTTCTCTACCTCCAGCTGCGTGGAAGAATACTTCTATTGGCGTTAATCCTCTGGTAAATGAATTGTGCACAAATCCTCTTGCATCTGGGGATATATCTCCAGGCTTAAAGTGTGGTAACGTCCTATTCATATAACCTCTTTTAATTCTTTCACCTCTTACTGATTGCTGGCCCAGCATTGCAGTCATCTGTGTTATGTTAAGTTCGCTGCCTCTAGCTCCAGTTACTGCCATGATATATACATTATTAAACGGATCAAGATATTTTGTTGCTATATCTCCCGCAGTCTTTCTTAACTGATCTAATGTCTCTAAAATATGATCCTCTAGGCTTTCTTCTGCAGTCCTACCGGGTATAAGTTCCAAAGTGCCTTCATTATATTGCTTGATGAATTCATTAACCTTTTGATATGCTATTTTTGTTTGTTCATCAATTTCATTAAATGCGGCTGGTGGAATTGTTACATCATCCAAAGTCATTGTAAATCCTCTTAGCTCTACGAATCTTATGAACAATTTAAATACGTTATCCATAAACCATCTCCCGTAATCAGATCCATATTCTCTAATTAACCAGTGTAAAATGCTTTCTGGTTGCTGGTTTCCAATAGCTTTCTTGTCTAATACACCTTCTAATAGAACACCATTTTTAATCACTACAAATGAGTCGTGAGGGCAGACTTCATTCTTACAAGCTCTGAAACCTTTAGAGATATTAGCAGGGCCATGGAAGTTAAAGTCCTTTGGAATAAACAGACTTACTATTTGTTTTCCGGTATAGTATTCTTTAGGTGCTAGAATAGCTGGTTCTCCTAGTTCACCTACAAAATCGGTAACACCTAAAATAGTTGTAGCTTCCTCTCTCGTAACTAATGAAGTTTTAACGGTAAGTAAATAGGCACCACTTATATAATCTTGTGCACCGCCCATTATAGGACCCCCATATCTCGGAGTTATAATATTCCTATGTACTAACATTATTTCTCTAGTTTCAGCAATTGCTTCTTCAGATTGTGGAACATGAAGATTCATTTCGTCTCCATCGAAGTCAGCGTTATATGGAGGACATACTAACAAGTTTAATCTGAATGTCCTTCCAGGTAATATAACTACTTTGTGACCCATCATAGAGATTCTATGCAATGATGGCTGTCTGTTGAATATTACCATATCTCCGTCCACTAAGTGTCTTTCTATTATGTAACCTGGGGTAAGGCTTGATGCCAGTTCTTTCCTATCTTTAACATATCTTAGATCTATTCTTCTTCCATCCGGTCTTATTACATAATTAGCACCAGGCCACTTCTCTGGACCATTAATGACGTATTGTCTCATTCTTTCAATATTCATTTTAGTAACTTTTTCCGGCACAGTTAGCGTTTTTGCAATAGTTTCTGGAACTCCAACTTCATCTATACTGATATTTGGATCTGGAGAGATTACAGTTCTTGCCGAAAAGTCAACTCTTTTACCAGATAAGTTACCTCTAAATCTTCCTTCTTTACCTTTAAGCCTTTGTGCTAATGTCCTTAAAGGTCTACCTGACCTATGTTTGGCCGGAGGTATCCCTGGAATTTCATTATCAAAATACGTGGAAACATGATACTGCAAAAGATCCCATAAATCTTCTATTATTAATTGAGGAGCACCAGCATCTATACTTTCTTTCAACCTTTCATTTATTCTTATTATATCAACTAATTTATGAGTTAAGTCATCTTCTGCTCTAATACCGCTTTCTATGGTTATTGAAGGTCTTATCGTTATTGGTGGAACTGGCAAAACAGTTAATATCATCCACTCTGGTCTTGAATATTTAGGATCATAACCTAGTAACTCATAATCACTATCTGGTATCCTCTCTAGTCTTTCCCTTATATCGGAGGGTGTTAGTCTTATAACTCCTTCTTTCCTTTCTTCATAAAAGTTATATGGTTTTTCAAGTTTTATTTTGAACTGCTTTTCACCGCAATGAGGACATTCCATATTTTTCATAGCATTCTTTTTCACATATTCTACCAGTCTTCTTGCAGCTGATGGCCATCTGTTTTTAATTGCGTTATATATTCTAGTATATCTTTGTAATTCCTCTTCTCTAATTTTAAGTCTTCCACAATGTCTACATGTAGCTCTTAAAATGTCATAAACATGTTTAACATAGCCTACATGGAGTACTGGTCTTATAAGTTCAATATGACCAAAATGCCCTGGACATCCGTTTAATGTATTGCCACAAGTTGGACATTTTTGGCCAGGTTCTATTACTCCTAGTCTAGGATCCATCACTCCTCCTTCTATTGGGGTTCCGTCTTCGTCATATACTTCTGAGGTTATTATTGCAGTTACTGACATTTTTCTTATTTCGTCAGGCGATAATATCCCAAATTTTACTCCTTTAATTATCTTTTCACTCATTACTTTCACCTCCAACTTGAATCTTATCACCTAAAATTAATCTAGGGGAAATAACCATGCTCATTAATTCTTGCAAGAGCAGTTTAAATGCATAAGACACAGTTACTGGATGTAATGTAGTATTCTCGCCATGTACTGGACATACGTATCTATTTCTGTTCCTATCGTACCAGCCTATGTATCCACATTTCTCACAAACATACACCGTAGCTTTATCAGAATTGTCAAGAAGTCTATCTTTGATTAGCATTGCAGTTCCGAAACCAATAAGGCAATCCCTTTCCATTTCTCCGAACCTTAGCCCACCTTCACGTGCTCTTCCTTCTGTAGGCTGTCTAGTTAGTATCTGTACAGGTCCTCTTGCTCTTGCGTGCATTTTATCTGCTACCATATGATGTAATTTCTGGTAATAAACTACTCCGAACATTATTCTGCTTTTCATCTTTTGCCCTGTCCTTCCATCATATACTACTTCGCTCGCATCTGGTAAATATCCAGACTCAAGTATGCCTTTTCTTATTTCGTCTAAAGATGGCGTCTCTATGAATGGAGTAGCATCTACTTGTTTACCAGTTAAGGAAACATATTTTCCTGCTAATGCCTCCCTTATCTGACCTATTGTCATTCTTGATGGTAAAGCGTGAGGATTCAATATTACATCTGGTACTACTCCTTTCACAGTATAAGGCATGTCAGCTTGATCTATAAGCATACCAATTACTCCTTTCTGACCATGTCTAGTAGCGAACTTGTCTCCTATTTCTGGGATTCTAAGATCCCTAACTCTTACTTTAACAAGCTTATTACCCTCCGATGATTCAGTAACTAAAACCAGGTCTACTGTACCCATTTCTCCATGTCTCGTTACTATAGATGTATCTCTTTTAGACTGTTCTGGTGATAGTTCTTTAAATTCTTGCAAAAACCTTGGTGGGCTAACTTTTCCTATTAAAACGTCTCCTCCTTTTACTTCAACCTCTGGGGGTACAATCCCATTGTCTTCAAGCATTTTGTAGTATTCATTACCTTTATAACCTTTAGTTCCAGGCTCTGGCTTCACTATTTTATCTTCTTGTCCGCCAGGGTACTTTAATTCCTCAGTAGAATAAAGTCTAAAGAACGTAGACCTATACATCCCCCTTTCTACTGATGACTTATTCATTATAATTGCGTCTTCCATATTATACCCGGTATATGACATTACTGCCAATATTGCATTGTTACCGGCCGGCCTATCGTTATAACCTATTATGTCTAATATTCTAGTTCCTACCAATGGTCTTTGAGGATAATGAAGCAAATGAGCACGTGTATCGGTCCTTAACTGATAATTTGCAGCGTAAAGACCTAATGCTTGCTTAGCCATTGCAGATTGGTATGTGTTTCTTGGGGACTGGTTATGTTCTGGATATGGTATGATTGAAGCAGTGATTCCTAGTATAGCAGGAGGCCATATTTCTAAATGTGTATGCTCTTCTGTTAAGTCTTCTGGATTTAATGCTATATAAGTGTTTTCTTCTTCCTCTGCATCTAAGAACTCTATTTTACCTGATTTGATTAAATCTTGGAATGTTATTTCTCCGTTTCTTAGTTTATCAATATCTTCTTTTGTGACTAAAGGTTTTCCATCCTTCACTACTATTAATGGTCTTCTAACTCTTCCTCCATCGCTATTTATATGAACTTCGTTGATATATTCCGTTACTATATGAGATACATTAACTTCGTCACTTATTTTGCCAGACCTACGGAGTTCCCTAAGCTTATCTGCTAGTTCTTTACCATCCGGATAATAACCTAATAATCTCCCATTAAGATAAACCTTACTCCAATTAAGATATTTGTTTACATCCTCCTCTTCTGAAATTCTATTTATTAATTCCTCCTGAGATAAAACACCTTCATCGTAAACTACTTTTTCTACAGTGGATTCATTTATGCCTACCGCGATTTGTCCCATTAATGCTATGTTCTTTACTAAACCGCTATTTGGACCCTCTGGGGTTTCAAATGGACATACTCTACCCCACTGAGTACCATGTAAATCTCTAGCTTCAAAGTTCGGCTGACCTCTTGCTAATGAAGACACCACTCTTCTTAAGTGGCTTAACATCGATAGCCAGTTAGTTCTATCTAAAAGTTGGCTTACACCAGTCCTTCCTCCAACCCAGTTACCGGTAGCTAAAGCATGCCTTACTCTTTCAGTAATTATATCAGCTCTTACTAAAGCAGTTATTGATAGTCTTCTTCCCCTAACTTTAGCCTTCTCAAGTTGATAAACTAGATCTTTCACAAATGCTTTGAATGCAACTCTGAATAAACTTGTGAATAAATCACCTGCTAATCTAACTCTTTTATTAGCATAATGATCTTTATCATCTGGTTCTCTTCTACCTAGATATAATTCTAATAGTTTACTTACTGCAGCTGCAAGATAATATCCTTTCTTTTTCCTATCTTCTGGTGAAGTACCTATATGGGGCAAGAAATACTTGTCTATTATTTGTTCAGCTCTTTGAATTCTATTTTCTCTTTTCTGACCTATAGCTACTCTATTTCCTATAAAATCTAGTGCATCTTCAACAGTAGTTATAGAGCTTGCTTGTTCTAATGATGGAAGCAACTCGTTCTGAACTTCTGGATCTAAGGAGACAGCATAGACTATATCCTTATCCGTCGTAAACCCTAACGCTCTCATCATGATTACAAATGGTATTTTCCCAGGGACAGTTGCAAATGAGATTTGAATAGTACTATCTTTTAATCTCTCAATAACAACTTGAACTCTATAGCCTGCAGCAGCAGAAGTTATTTTTGCTACATGTGTAATATTTGATCCGCTTTTTCCGGCGTCAACCAAAACTCTATTTGTGGCTAAATCTTCTTGAGCTACAATAACTTTCTCCGTTCCGTTAACTATAAAGTAACCACCAGGGTCTTTGGGATCTTCTCCAATGTTTATTAACTCTTCATATGTCATGTTTGATGTAGGATCTGCTATTGATTTAAGCATTATAGGTAGATCACCTACATATACTTCAACAGGTTCACCTTCTATGTTATTCTCTACCGGTATCATAGTCAAATATAGTGGAGCAGAATATGTTAAGTTCCTTAGTCTCGCTTCCATTGGAGTTACGTCCTTAGGTGGACCTTTATCAGTTTCTCTGATACTTGGTCTGTCGTATCTAATTTTTCCTAGCTTAATTTTTAAACCTGGTATTTCTGTAGTTATTTCACCTTGTTCATCTATTACTTGCTGAAGTTTATTTCTAAGAAAGTCATTAAATGAATCAAGGTGTTGTCTTACTAAACCTCTAAGTTTGAAATATGACTTTACTATTTCCCATCTATCTTCAATGCTTAAACTCATTTAATCACCCACTAATAACATATCTATATGTAACTACGTCTCCAGAAAGTGGACTCTTCCTTGTTATTTTAATTATGTCACCGGGTTTAGCATTAATTGTACGGGCAATGGGATCTGAGGCCCTTATCCAAGGTAATTGTTCAGGTCTTATACCTAATCCCTTAAGCATATTGTATGCTTCCTCAACACTAAGCACCTCATGTTTAGGAACAAGTTCATGCTGACTTGGGTCAATCTTAATTTTAGATTGAGAACGCATAATAGTTCACCAAACTAAGTCGTAATATCTAAATCATTCTAGCTAGTTAAAAAAATTATGTTAATGAGGAAAGAAGTTTTCTAGTGTTATCCAACATTGTTTTTGCTGACGAGTAAAGTTCGTCATAAGATAATGATATTCTAGCCAAGCCTTGTTGTATGGCTTTCATTCCTACTGCAGCAGCTACCCTTGGATATACTTCCCATTCAGTCATTCTTGGAATTATATAGTTTTCACTTAATCCTTTTTCCCTAGCAAAAGCAGCTAGCTCCCTAGAAGCTTCTATAACCATTTCATCTGATATAGTTTTTGCACGAACGTCTAAGGCTCCTCTGAATACTGCAGGAAATATTAAGGAGTTATTTACTTGGTTAGGAAAATCACTTCTTCCAGTTGCAACTATTTTTGCACCAGCTTTTTTTGCTTCATCTGGCCATATTTCAGGGACTGGATTCGCCAAAGCGAAAACTATAGAATCTTTGTTCATAAGTTTTATCCATTCTGGTTTTATTACTCCAGGTCCGGGTTTTGATGCTGCTACTAATACATCTGCGTTCTTAAATGCCTCCTCTAAAGTTTTTGCTCCTTCTTTGTTGGTTTTTTCTAATAGTTCGTACTTCCAAGGATTTTCAAGTTTCATTTCATCTTCATCTTGTCTGCCCTTATATAGGGGGCCACGACTATCTATAACAATCATGTTTTCATAAGGAATTCCGTATTTATATAATAATCTTGCAGTAGCTATATTTGCAGCACCGGCTCCATATAGAATGATTTTCATACTTTTAGGATCTTTACCTGTTATTTCAATTGAAGTTATAAGCCCGGCTAATGTTGCACCTGCTGTACCTTGTTGGTCATCATGCCAAACAGGTATTTCTAATATTTGTCTTAATTTATCAAGTATGTAGAAACATTTTGGTGATTCTATATCTTCTAAATTTATTCCACCAAAAGCTGACTCTAATATTTTTACCGTTTCAACTATTTTGTCCGGGTCTTTTGTACTAATGGGTAGCGGGACTGCATCAACTCCGCCTAAATATTTAAAGATAAGGGCTTTTCCTTCCATTACAGGCATTGCAGCCTCAGGTCCAATATCTCCTAATCCTAAAACTCTAGTACCGTCTGTCACAATCGCTATTGCATTCCATCTATAAGTATAATGAAAAGACAACTCTTTATTTTTTGCAATCTCTCTTGAAACAGCAGCTACCCCTGGGGTATATAAAACACTAAAGTCATCTAATGACTTGATAGGAACTTTTGGTATCATTTGTATTTTTCCTTTATACTTAGAAGAAATCTCAATTGCTTTTTTATCTAATTCGCTCAATCTAATAACACCATTAACTTTACTAAATATAAGATTAAATTTTTTGAGTGCGAAGTTGATATATAATAGAGCTTACATTCGGTGAAAAATTATGTCTCAGCAATTACAAAGTAGAAAATTAAGACAGCCTATAGTTGTAGTTTTAGGGCATGTAGATCATGGCAAAACTACTTTATTAGATAAAATTAGAGGAACCGCAGTTGTAAAAAAAGAGCCCGGAGAAATGACTCAAGAAGTCGGTGCTAGTTTCGTTCCAACCAGTGTTATTGAAAAAATAGCAGAACCACTAAAGAAAGTATTTCCTATTAAGTTAGAGATTCCTGGTTTATTATTTATTGATACGCCAGGGCATGAGCTATTTAGTAACCTAAGAAAAAGAGGCGGTAGTGTAGCGGATATAGCAATTCTAGTAGTAGATATAGTGGAAGGATTTCAAAAACAAACTTATGAATCACTAGAAATATTAAAAAGTAGAAAAGTTCCGTTTTTAGTTGCTGCAAATAAAATTGATAGAATACCTGGTTGGAATGCTGTTGATACTTATTCCTTTCTTGAAAGTATTAAACAACAGAGAAAAGATGTGCAGGTACAATTAGATAATTATGTTTATAAACTAGTAGAGCAACTAGCTGAACTAGGACTAAGTGCAGAAAGGTTTGACAGAATAAAAGATTTTACTAAGAATATAGCAATAATTCCGGTTTCAGGGAAAACTGGAGAAGGAATAGCTGAACTCTTAGCTCTACTTGCAGGATTGACGCAAAATTATATGAAAACTAAATTAAGGTTTGCGGAAGGTCCTGCAAAAGGAGTAGTCTTAGAGGTTAAAGAACTTCAAGGCCTAGGCTATACAATTGACACGATTATTTATGACGGAATTCTAAAGAAAAATGATACTATTGTACTCGGAGGATTAAACGGCCCCATAGTAACTAAGGTTAGGGCGATTTTAGTACCGAAACCATTACAAGACATTAAAATAGTAAAATCTGATTTTACACAGATAGAAGAAGTATATGCATCAGCTGGGGTTAAAATATATGCTCCTGATATTGAAAACGCTTTAGCCGGATCTCCTCTATTCGTTGCAGAAAATGATGAGCAAATAGAGGAATATAAAAAAGTTATCCAAGAAGAGATAGCCAGTGTAAGATATTATAACGCTGGTATATCTGGGATCATTTTAAAAGCAGATAGTCTAGGGAGCCTTGAAGCATTAGTGGAAGGCCTAAAACAGAAAAATATACCAATAAGATTGGCTGATATTGGGCCAATAACCAAGAGAGATATAACAGAAGCAGAACTTAGCTCACAAGGGGCTAAAGAATTCGGTATAATAGCTGCATTTAGGGTGAAACCACTTCAAGGAATAACTATACCTAGCAAAATTAAAGTGATTTATGGGGAAATTATATATCAACTTTTGGATGACATAGAAAAATACATCACAGAAATAAGAGAAAGTGAAAAGAAAAGAACATTAGATTCTTTAGTTTTACCTGGTAAGTTTAAAATAATACCTGGTTATGTATTCAGAAGAAGTGATCCAGCAATAGTAGGTGTTGAAGTGCTAGGAGGCATAATAAGACCAAAGTTTCCTTTAATAAAGAAAGATGGTAAAAGAGTTGGAGAAATTCAGCAAATTCAAGATAATAAAAAGAGTGTTGATAGAGCTACTAAAGGCATGGAAGTTGCTGTCTCTATTAAAGGAAATGTAATGGTAGGAAGACAAATAGAAGAAGGTGATATATTGTATACTGACGTTCCTAAAGAAGACCTAGAAATATTACTCACAAAATATAAGGACATAATAACAGATGATATGAAAGAAGTCATAAAAGAGTTAATAAATATAAAAAGAGCTGAAGACCCTACATACGGGCTTGGGTTACAGTTGTAATTAACTCCTCTTCTTTGAAGAATATATTCATTTCTCTCTTGGCTTTTTCTTCGCTATCAGAAGCATGAATTACATTCTCAGATTTACTTAAAGCATAATCTCCCCTTATTGTGCCGGGCGATGCTTCTTTCGGATCAGTATTACCTATCATTTTTCTTATGACACTTACTACATCATCTCCTTCTATAACCATACATACTACTGGACCAGATGTAATATAATTTATTAATTCCTCAAAGAATGATTTACCTCTGTGTTCTTCATATAGTTTTTCAGCTACATCTCTGTTCATTTTAACCATTTTCATTGCTATTATCTTTAGACCTCTTTTCTCAAATCTTCCTATTATCTCTCCTATTAAATTTCTTCTTACTCCGTCTGGCTTTATCATTACAAAAGTTCTTTGAAAAGCCATTTTACTTGCCACCCATATATGATTTTGTCCACTTTAGCTTCTTTGGATCTCTACGTAGTTTTAACATAGATTTTCTACATTTATTTGAACAGAACCATAAGATACTACCATCATTTCTGATATACATTATTCCCGTTGCTGGAGGAATCTCTTTTCCGCAAAAACTACATTGTTTAACTGATGGCATGTCATGATATAAAAGAGAGTGAAGTATTTAAGTGAATTGGTCTTTTGATTAGTAAGGGATATTAAAAATGAGCGAAAAGGAAAAGACCCAAACACAGTCCACAATAATTGAAGAGTTCGGTTTCCCAGCGGAAGTAATACAAGTTCTAGATAAAACTGGCGTAACAGGGGAGGTAACACAAGTAAGGGTTAGAGTATTAGAGGGAAGAGATAAAGGAAGAATATTAACCAGAAATGTAAAAGGACCTGTCAGACTTGGAGATATTTTAATTCTTAGAGAAACCGAAAGAGAAGCGAGAAAATTGACAACAAAGAGGTAAAAATACAGTATGCCTCTTTTTATACTATCTAAACCAAATACCCTGCATTTTTTAACTCAATTAAGATCTAAAAATACAGATCAAATTACATTTAGAAAAACTTTAGTAAAATTAGGTAGAATAATAGGTTATGAAATTCTAAATATGTTAGATTATAATATTATTGAAGTGGAAACTCCATTAGGAGTTAAAGCAAAAGGAGTTTATATTTATGATTTGGAAAACATTGTAATAATTAACATTCTTAGAGCTGCTACTCCTTTAGTGGAGGGTTTGCTTAAAGCCCTTCCTACAGCGAGGCTAGGAGTAATAGCCGCAAGTAGAAAAGAGAAAGAAGTAGAAAACGGTTTTCCAACTGAAATGCAAGTACAAATTTTCTATAATAAAATACCAGAGATTAATCCAAAGGATACAGTAATAATTGCAGATCCTATGATAGCTACAGCAAGTACAATGTTACAAGCACTTAATATTATAAAGAAACAGAACCCAAAAAGAATCTTTGTAGTTTCTATAATTATATCAGAATATGGGATAAAAAGAATAATTGAGGAATACCCTGATGCAAATATAATTACACTATCTATAGACCAAGAGCTTGACAATAGGGGCTATATCATACCTGGTTTAGGCGATGCTGGAGATAGAGCTTTTGGTTAAACATTTTTATGCTTATTAGTATTCTTCAATAACTATGGTTAAAATAGGATTAGAGGTACATGTTCATCTTACTTCACTTAAAACTAAGTTATTCTGTTCTTGTCCCAGTGATTACATGAATAAAGAACCTAATACTAATGTTTGCCCAGTTTGCCTTGGTTTACCTGGAGCAATACCAGTTCTAAATGAAAATGCTGTTAAAGCAGCTATAATGGTAGCTCTGGCAATTAATGCCGAAATAGCAGATAGATTGGTTATGGTAAGAAAACACTATTTCTACCCTGATATGTCAAAAAATTATCAGATCTCACAGTACGACGGCCCAGGGAGCATTGCTATATGTAAAGGAGGCTATCTAAGACTTAGAGAAGGTAAAATAGTTAGAATTAGAAGAATTAATATAGAAGAAGATCCAGCTAAGATAGTTTATCCTACCGGATCAATGCTAACGAGTAAATATACTCTTCTAGATTATAATAGATCTGGCATGGGACTTTTAGAGATAGTTTCTGAGCCGGATATGACAGAGCCTAAAGAAGCAAGAGAATTTATGGAAAAATTAAGATCAATACTTGAGCATCTGGGCGTATGTAATTGTGATCTTGAAGGGGCAATGAGAGCTGATGCCAATATATCTGTTGAAGGGGGAGAAAGAGTTGAGGTTAAAAATATAGGTTCTGCAAGAGAAGTGGAAGAGGCCTTAAAGTATGAAATAGCTAGACAGAGAGCAGCTATTAGTCAAGGAATTATGATAAATAGAGAAACTAGACATTGGGATTCCGAAAGAAAAGTTACAGTTCCAACAAGAACAAAAGAAAGCGAAGAAGATTATCGATATTTTCCAGATCCAGATTTACCGCCGTATCCTATAACAAAAGAATACATAGAAGAAATAAAGAGTATATTACCAGAATTACCGGATCTAAGAATTAAAAGACTTGTTAAACAATATGGAATAACCGAATATGATGCTACTGTCTTAGTAATGGATAAAGCGCTAGCAGATTTATTTGAGGAATCATCAAAAGAATACAAAAACTACAAAGCACTCGCTAATTTAATAATAAATGATTATCTCAGATGGCTTAATGATAAAAACTTGAGGCCCTCTCAATCTAAGGCTACTCCTAAACATTTGGTAGAATTATTAAACTTACTAGATAATGGAACCATAACAATAAAAATAGCTAAAGAAATTCTTCCAGAAGTTGTCATTGAAGGAAAGTTGCCTTCATTAATAATCAAAGAAAAAGGATTAACTGCAATAAAAGACCAAGAATATCTAGTAAATGTAATTAAAGAAGTTTTAAGTGAAGAACCAGATGTAGCGGAGAAAGCAAAGAAAGATCCTAGAGTTATTAATTATTTAGTTGGAAAAGTAATGAAAAAAACTGGTAAAAGAGCTGATCCACAATTAACTAATAGGCTGATAAAAGAAATACTAGGTATTAGTTAAATCACAGCGTGGGTTTCTTCATCACATTTCAGTTCTTAAAACCTCGTTCATCAAAAATATTAAAAAGAATGAGAGATATTTATTTGAATATGCAAAAGGACAAGGAGTTAAGACTGAGACTGACTGTAGTAGATTTACTTAAAGAATTAAAAAACAGTTTTACTTATAAGGAACTTTCAAAAATATTTAATATTCAAGAAAGTTTACTTTGTAGGTATGTAAATGGATCCACTATACCCAGTGAATTACATGCAAAAGAAATTCTTGATAAATTAAAATCTAGGGAATTTCTCACAAAATTTCTTCTTAGAAAAATTATAATTCATGAGGACGGCTATGTAGATACTTCTGGATTATTATTTTATCCCAATTTACTTAAAATTTTAATAGAAATTTACTATAGTAAATTCTTCGGTAATAAAGAAATAACTAAAATTATGACAGTTGCTGTAAACGGAATCCCTTTTGCTACTTTAACTGCAGAAGTCTTAGCTAAACCCCTTGTAATAATTAAAAAACATAAGGACTCTATTTACATAGATTACGTTGATGAAAGTTTGAAAGAATCGGATGGGGTAATTACATCAATTTTCATAAGAAGTGATTACGTTTCAAAGAACGATAAGGTACTCCTAGTAGATGATGTAATAAGAAGTGGTAAGACCGTATTTACAGCTTATAAATTAATCAAGAAAGCCGGGGCTGAAGTAGTAGGGGCATTAATCATAGCTTCTGTTGGAAACGAGAAAAGTAGTTATGTTAATAACATTCCAGTGAAACCTATTTTTATATTGTAAGATGATTGGTAAGATATCACAAGGAGTATATTACATAAAAGGATACTACAATGTATATCTTATAATAAACGGGTCTAATGGTGTTCTTGTCAATAGTAGCGATGGAGAGGATAACAGTTTAATAATAGAAGGAATAGAAGAAATACTATCAAGATACAATATAGCTATTAAATATTTAATACTAACTGATCACCATGAAGAATCATCTGGTGGAGCAAGTTATATTATATCATTCTTTAAAATACCTTTTGTTATTTCGAGCTCTGAGGAAGCAACTTTTATAAGAAAAGGTACTGGGAAAAACAGAAAATATAATCCAGTGAGTATAAACTTAGAGATAAAGAATAAAACCACTGATGTAGAAAATTTAAGAATAATTAAAGCTAATTCTCCTTCTCCTGGGTCCTTGATAGTTTTATATAGAAATATTATATTTTCTGGGGTGAATAGAATTTCAGGTATTATTAACAAGATAAACTATATATGTAATGTGTATGAATGTAAGAAAGTGGAAGAATCTTGGTATTTGAAAAGAGATGTGAATCATGTGGGAGATTTAGAGAGATAAAATATTGTGAAATAAGAAAAATTAATGTATGTGTAGACTGTTGTCTTCTTTGTAATCTTAGAAATAAATGTAGTATTAGAGTTTGGTTTCACGATTTAGTTCCAACAAGCACTCAAAAAGGTATGTTGACAAAATGAGACCTTATATAATTATTTTTAGCACGATGTCGATAGATGGAAGAATAGCTGCTAAAGATTACTATAGTGAGCTAAGCTGTCCTTTTGATAAAATAAGACTGCATTTGGTAAGAAGCGAGGTAGACGCAGTACTCGTAGGGGCAAATACAGTAAAAATAGATAATCCTAAGCTACTGCTTAAATATGCAAAGGGGAGAAACCCAATAAGAGTAACTATATCAAGTAAGTTAGATCTTGATCCTTCTGCAATTATATTTGCTTCGCCTCCCACTACGATTTTATACACAACTCAAGATAGTTTGAAAGAAAAGGAAAAGATAGTTGAGGAGCTAAAGAAAAAAGGAGTAGTTATAAGGACGCTGAATAATTTATCATCATGTGCCGTTACAGAAGATTTATATGAGCTGGGTATAAAAAGACTTCTAGTCGAAGGAGGAGGCAAAACTATATGGAGCTTTATAAAAGAGGATTGTTATGATGAACTCAGAGTCACAATATCACCAAAAATTTTTGGAAATGGTGTTTCGATAGTTAATGGGGAAGGGTTTGAGGGAATAAAGGCACAAACACTAAAACTTATAGACTATAAATTATGTGAGTGCAAAAATGAGATACATATTAGATATAAAAAATTATAAGAATGCCTTATATGTTAGCTGATATATTTCGCCTTGCTCTAATTTTGTAGCATTTCTCTTATACTTCATTGAGTCTCCTATGCTATTCTCTCCATGGAGTTTAATCCATTTATCCATTGGAATCTGATAATCTTTTAGTATTTTGTCTCTATAAAGATCATTTAGCACATTATATGTACAAAATGGTATTACTCTGCCATCAGGTGTTACATAATGGATATCACATCTCATTACTCTTTCAATATCGTAGTTGTAAAGATCCATAAAGTGCATTGTACCTAAGAATAACGTTCTATAGTGCCATTCGCCCAGAGCTTCGTAGTTGTGGTTAACTATAATGTTATATAACATCTTATATACGTCGAAGTCTTTAGGACCTTTCTCTTTATCAATAAACTTCCTTAAGCTGTAAAGTAATTTGACTCCTATCCAATACTTGTTTCCTCCTTCTCTCAATTCTTCCGTTTTATCTCTTAGATATTCCAATAATCCCTCTAAATCAATAAACTTAGAGATTGGAATGAAGTGGGGTTCTCCATTTCTCCATTCCACATATACGTAAGTTCCTGCTCCACAACTTGGGTGATTTGCCATTTCAAATTGCTCTTGGCCAGTTAAGGCTTCTATAAGCTTTGAAAATACTACAGATGTTCCTATAGGATACCAACTATCTCTAGTAACTTCACCATCAGTTTGTTCCTCAACATTCTTTAACACTTCTGGGATTGTTATTCTAAATTTATTTCTCATATTTCTCTTCATCATTCCAGTTAAGCTAACTGGCTGGAAGTTAATAGATCTAACAACATCCAAGTTGCGTGCAGCAAATTTGACTATATTGCCTAAGTCTTGATCATTTACAGTCTTTATAACAGTAGGAACTAGAACTACACTAGTCATACCAGATTTTCTAAAGACTTCTAAAGTATATGGAATTTCCCAATGGTTCTTTGGATTAGTTTTTCTGCTAGTACCATCAAAGCTCATATAAATTGTATTGACTCCTGCCTCTCTTAGTTGTCTTGCATACCTAATAGCTTTCTCAGGGTCTTCAAAATACATTTTTGCAAAAGTACCTCCCCATGTATTCAATTGTATGTGTCTAACTCCTTGCTCTCTTAGAGATCTAACGATCTCAATTAAGTCTTCTCTTAATGTTGGTTCTCCTCCAGTAATTTGGATCACAATAGTTGTTCCTTGCCTCTTTAGTTGCTCTGTCATAAACTTTATTTGCTCAATTGTGGGTTCGAAAACATATCCGGCTTTCTCAGCGTAGAAGAAACAGTACCAGCATGACAAATCACATCTGTTTGTTATTACTAAGTTAACTAAGGCCGAATGCTGATGATGCATCGGACATAATCCACAGTTAAACGGACAAGGCGATTTTAGATCCACATAAGGAACTTTAGGACCTTTCCCCTCATATTCCCAATAATCAAATTTGTAGTATAACCCTACATCTCCATAATAAAGGTCTTCAAACTCTCCGTGTTCTGGACAGACTTTTCTTATATATAATTTATCTTCTTTCTCAAATATAGTAGCGGGTAATAATCTATAACATACAGGGCAAAGAGAGCTTGTTACTCTAACTAGTTTCTCGTTTTCTGCAAGTTTAGGTAAGGGACCTCCTACTTTAATTTCTCTATCTCCGAATTTTACTACTCCGTTTTCATATTTTGACGGGGCTGGAAGTAGCCTAAAGCCACCTTGTGGTTGTTCTTGTGAAGTTTGAGCCATACTATATCTAACTACTACATAAAGAATTAGATATATATAAACAATTTCACCGTATACTCCAATAGTTAGGTTAAAACCAACCTGTAAAATTATCCCAACCAGTTTTTTTAATTATTTTATCGCTAAATTGTAAGTTATTTGTATTAGATATTTCCCCTATATAGATTGGGGAAAATCCTAGATACTCCATAAAATTAAGAATTTCTTCCGTGTATTTCTTATCTATGACTAGTAAAGTTTCAAATTCTTCCCCAGAATATTTAAGCACCTCATCAATTTTTATATGATATTCAGTAAGTTTATTACTAACATAATCGGAGAAAGGCATTCTATATAATTTAATGCCCTTATGGGACCTTTCCATTATATTATAAAGAGAAATAATTACCCCATCACTAATATCGGTAGAATAACGAATAGATGTACAATAGTTCTTAAAAAGAGAGACAATTCTCTTGTTAATAACAGGGTGTTTAATTTTATTTTTTTCTATGTAACTAAGCTTTATTTTCCATGAATTTAAGTAGGAAATAAATACTAATGAGGTATACCCAATGGGATTTGTTATTATAACACTATCTCCTTCTTTCACATTTTCAGCTTGAGTATTACACAAAGTCTTCCCGGTGACACTAATATCAATCCAACCAGAGCCAGTAGAGGAGTTAAGATCGCCTCCTACAAGAGAGGCATGATAGTAATCACAAGCATCTTTTATTCCTTTTACTATTTCTTCAATTTTACTAATTTTTCCCTTCTCTATACCTATAGAAGCTAGAATATTTTTTGGCTCTCCGCCCCTACTAAAAACGTCACTAATTGCAGCAGTTACTGCTTTCCAACCTAGATCATAATAGTCCATAAAATCAAAAGTATAACCAAGCTGAAATCCATCTATTTTGTACATGAAACCGTCTTTATCAATATAAACGTCGTCATTGACATAGCTGTACTTACTTATTATATTTTTAATTATTTCATGTTCCGACATTTTTATCACAAGAAAGCCGCTGCGGGGATTTGAACCCCGGACCACCGGCTGTCTTAGGAGCGTGGCCATACGAGGCCGGCGCTCTACCAACTGAGCTACAGCGGCATTTATCTTATCGAAATTACAGCTAATAAAATTTTATGAGGTATTAATCACATTTTTTGCATAATTTATTGCTCTATTTATCAATTCTCTATGCAGTCCAAGATAGTTGTAAGGGTTAAGTATTTCTACGATCTTGTCTTTTCCCAGTATTTTTATTATTTCATCGTCTTCTAATGCCACGTCGAGAAGAGATTTATTATTTTTTTCAGCTTCCCTAGAAATTTTCATAACAAGTTCATGAGCTTTATGTCTAGGAACATTTGCTAAAGTAAGATTTATCATTAAGCTTTCGGCCATTATAAGACCTTTCGTTAACTCTAAGTTTTTCCTCATATTTTCTGGGTATATCTTTAAGTTTCTTAATATAGACAACATACTGTTTAACATTTCATCAATAATAAGGAAAGCATGAGAGATTATAATTCTCTCGGAAGAACTATTGGTTAAATCTCTCTCATGCCATAAAGGGATATTCTCTAGTTCAGATATAACAAGACCACGGAGGACTTTTGCTAAACCGCTTATTTTTTCTGCTGTAATTGGGTTCTCTTTATGAGGCATTGTACTACTACCAACTCTAGACTCAGCCTCTCCTTCTGCCAATTCTAATATCTCTGGTCTCATTAATTCCCTTATCTCTAAAGCTAATCTATCAAGTTGAGAACCTAGGATAGCTAAATCTGAAATTAACTCTGCAAAACCATCACGGGGGGCTACTTGAGTAGATATTTCATGAAATGGAAGTCCAAGATATTCAGATACATATTTTTGTATTTTTAAACCGTTATCTTTCCATCCAGCCATAGTGCCTACAGCTCCTGCAAATTTTATTTTTAATACTCTCTTTCTAGTATCATTAGTTCTTTCTAAAGACCTTGAAAATTCATATACATAATTTGCAAATTTAAATCCTAAAGTTATGGGTAATGCATGTTGGCCATGTGTTCTACCAACCATGACTAAATCTTGATACTCTTTAGAGTATTCAATTAAGATGGAAATAAGATCTATAAGTTTCTTTTTTAAAATATCTAAAGCATCTCTGAATAATAAAGCATTAGTAGTATCAATGATATCATTACTAGTAGCACCAAAATGAATAAAATTACCTGAGGTACCAGAAATTTCTGCTAAATGGACTGTTAATGCCATCACATCATGACCTAATTTTCTTTCTAGCTCGTCAACTTTATTTGGATCAATTTTGTTTATGGCATTATTTACATTAATTACATCTTCTTCTTTTACCAAGCCTATTTTAGAAAGAGCGTATAGGAGAGATACTTCAACAGTAGCCATCTTTTTTAGGATATTCTCTTTTTTGAAAATTTCTCTCATTTCTTTACTTCCATATCTCCAGTCTAAAACACAAACAGAATCTTCCACAGCACTAATCATTTATAAGTAGTATAAGTAATTTATTACTAAATGTACGTACTTACAATTGGCAGTCATTCGTCATTACAAATACTACATGGGGTTAAAAAAGAAGGTTTTAATACCTCTTTAATAACCCCCAAGAAAAGAGTAAAATTCTATAGACAGTTTCAATTTATAGATGAAATTTATGGATATGAAAATGAAGATGAAGCAGTGAATTATATAAATAACTTCTCAGAAAACGGCATACTAGTTCCACATGGAAGTTTAGTTGAATATGTGGGGCCTGAAAGGGTAAACAAAATTAGGACAAAAATTTTTGGAAATAGAAATTTGTTTGAATGGGAAGCAAACCAAAAGAAAAAGATGAGTCTGCTAAAGAGTGCTGGAATAAAAATACCAGAACAGTTTGAAAACCCAGAAGACGTTGATAGGTTAGTTATAGTTAAACTCCCCGGCGCAAAAGGGGGCAAAGGATATTTTATTGCAAGAAACAAAGAAGAGCTAAAAGAAGGGTTAAATAAATTACTCTCTCAAAAAATAATAAAAGATATTGACGAGGTTATAATCCAAGAATACGTAATCGGAGTTCCAATGTATTTTCAATTCTTCAATAGTATAATACTTAATAGACTGGAAATTATTGGAATTGATATAAGATATGAAACAAACATTGATGGGCTTAGAAGATTACCAAGTGATATTAAAGTAGAGCCTACCCTCGTTGTAGTAGGAAACATACCGGTAGTAGCTAGGGAAAGCCTATTACCTACAGTTTATGAATATGGTGAAAATTTTGTTAAGACTGTTAAAGAATTAGTTCCTCCTGCTATGATAGGACCTTTTTGTCTAGAATCAGTAGTTACTGATCAAGGGGACGTCGTAGTTTTTGAATTTTCTGGAAGAATAGTAGCAGGAACAAATCTATATGTAAATGGAAGTCCCTATAGTTGGCTATATTGGGATGAACCAATGAGCGCGGGGAAAAGAATAGGAAGAGAATTAAAATTAGCGATTAACAACAGTAAATTAGATATGGTGTTAACATAATGGTTAGAATAGCTGCACTAGCTAGCCATTCGGCTCTAGATGTATTCGATGGGGCTAAAGATGAGAGCTTTGAGACTATAGGATTATGTAAAAAAGGAAGAGAAAGACCTTATTTAGAATTTAAACGAATTGTGGACGAATGTCTAGTTTTAAGTGATTTCAAAGAAATAACATCAGAAAAAACAGATAATTACCTAATTTCAAGAGATGCTATTATTGTACCAAATAGAAGTTTAGCTGTATATGTAGGTTATGATAATATAGAAAAAATGAAAACAAGATATTTCGGAAATAGAAAAATGCTCAGATGGGAAGAAAGAATAGGAGAGAAAAATTATTACAAACTATTAGATGAAGCAAAAATAAGAAGACCAAAAATATTCAAACCGGAAGAAGTTGAAGGACCTGTCATAGTAAAATTACCTGAAGCTAAGAGAAGAGTAGAAAGAGGATTCTTCATAGCTGTTAATAAGAATGATTTTGACGAAAAACTTAATTCTCTATTAGAAGAGAATATAATTGATGATAAAAGTATAAAAGAAATGGTAATAGAAGAATATGTATTAGGAGCACACTTTAACTTAAACTACTTTTATTCACCAATATTTAACAGAGTAGAACTTTTAAGTGTAGATAGAAGGATACAAAGTGACCTAGATTCGTTTTATAGACTACCTGCTGAAATCCAATTAAAACTTGGCAGACTACCAAGGTTTATAGAAGTAGGGCATGAACCAACTACGATAAGAGAGAGTTTACTAGAGAAAGTTTTTGAAATAGGTTATTCGTTCGTTGAAGCGACTAAAAGATTAGAACCACCAGGGATTATAGGTCCATTTACGTTACAAGCTATGGTCACGCCAGATTTAGATCTAGTTGTATTCGATGTAGCACCAAGAATAGGAGGAGGTACTAACGCTCATATGGGCATCGGTAGCCAATACTCTAAACTATATTTTGGAAAACCTATAAGTTTAGGAAGAAGAATTGCAATAGAAATAAAGGAAGGAATAAATAATGGAAATTCAGAAAAAATTCTATCATGACATTTTGATACACAGTAAGAATATTTAAGCCCAAAATTTTTAGATATTTATAATTACAAATTAACGTGAACTAAGTTTATATAGTTTAGTGAGTTATTTATCAAAACGGTGTTTCATGCTAAATATTTTGATAGGAGGTTTTTTTGGCGATGAAGGAAAAGGGAAAGTAGCGGCATACTTAGCATTAAAAGATTCTCCTTCTCTTTCCGTGAGGACAGGTTCGATAAACGCAGGTCATACTGTCACATATATGGGTAAACAATGGAAAGTTAGAATAATTCCTTCTGCTTTTGTTAATAAATCTACCTATTTGGGTTTAGGACCTGGAGCTCTTACATCAATCGATGTTCTTATGAATGAAGCTAAGGAGACTATAGCATTAGATAGAATGTACATAGATCCTCATGTAGGGATTATAACTGAAAATGAGATCAAAGAAGAGAGGGGCGATGATCATTTAATGAAAACGGTAGGAAGTACTGGTCAAGGAGTCGGATATGCTGAAGTAAAAAGAATTCTCCGAAAATTGAAATTAGCAAAAGATTATGATATATTATCTAAATATATAACTAAGATACCCGAGTTAATAATAGAAAAACTAGAGAAAAATGAGAATATTTTGGTTGAGGGAACCCAGGGTTATTATTTAAGCTTATATCATGGGGAATACCCATATGTTACAAGCAGGAACACATCTGCATCGGGGGTTTTGAGTGAGATAGGTGTAGGGCCTAAATACGTAGACCATGTTACAGTTATATTTAAATCGTATGTAACAAGAGTTGGCGAAGGACCTTTAGAAGGTGAAGTTAGTTGGGAGGAGGCTGAAAAATTAGGTATTGCGGAGGTAGCAACGGTGACGGGGAGAAAAAGAAGAAGTGCACCATTCAATATAAAATTAGCAAAAGAAGCAGTTAGAGTTAATTCGGCAACTCAAATTGCTATTACTAAATTAGACTCACTATTTAAAGATGCTAAAGGAGTGAAAGACTATTCTAAATTACCTGCGGAAGCTAAAAAATGGATAGATCATATAGAAGAGGAGCTTAAAGTTCCTATCACACTCGTAGGAACTGGAGAAGACGCATTAGATATGATAGATTTAAGAGATGAAAAACTTGGAGGTGAATAAAATGGAAATTTTCGATAATGTTATTATTGGGGCTGGACCAGCAGGATTATTTGCCGCATACGAGTTGGCTAACTTAAATAAAAATGGAGCTAGAATTTTACTGATAGACAAAGGAACTAGACCTCTAAAGAGAGTTTGCCCACTTTTAAGCCCAAAAGAGAAATGCACTTTTTGTAATCCATGTCATATAACGTATGGTATTGGAGGCGCTGGTACATATAGTAGCGGAATAATTAATTTGAGACCAGATATTGGAGGAGAACTTCATGAACTAATGAGAAGCTGGGATAAGGCTCAAGAATTGATTAACTATATAGATGAAGTTCTATTAAAATTCGGTGCACCAAAGGATAGATTTTTCCAGCCAAATATGGAAAAAGTAAAAGAAGTCCAAAGAAGAGCAGCTAAAGTAGGGGCTGAGTTCATACCAATTAAACAGCGTCATATAGGTACGGATAAAACCCCTCTCGTAATAGAAAATATATTACAATACGTAGAAAGTAAAGGAATAAAAATAGCAGAGCTAACTGAGGCTGTTGAGATAGAGAAGAAGGGTTCAGAATTCTTGATAAAGACTGACAAACTAGGTGAAATACAAGCAAAAACAGTATTAGCAGCTCCAGGGAGAGCAGGAGCAAGATGGTTTTTAGACCAAGCTAAAAAATTAGGTGTCGATATGATACCTGGACCCCTAGATATTGGTGTGAGAGTAGAGGCAGAAGCTTTTGTTATGGAAGATCTGACTTCTGCTGTATGGGACCCTAAGGTTGTATTATATACAAAGAAATATGATGACAAAGTTAGAACTTTCTGTGTTAATCCAGGCGGATTTGTAATGAAAGAAGTTTATGATGATGGGACAATTGGTGTGAATGGGCAGACGTTCGCAGACAAAAAGAGTAATAACATAAATTTTGCTTTCCTAACTACAATAAAGCTTTCAGACCCGTTAGAAGATACAATAGAATATGGTAAAAGTATAGCTAGGCTAATGACTAGATTAGGCGGAGAGAAACCAATAATTCAAAGATTAATAGATTTCGAAAAAGGTAGAAGGAGTACATGGGAAAGAATAAGTAGATCAACCGTTAAACCTACACTAAAGGATGTAACACCCGGAGATATAAGTATGGGATTGCCCTATAGAGTAGTTAGTAACATAATAGAAGGATTAGAAAGATTAGATAATTTGGCTCCAGGTATATATTCTTCAAATACATTGTTATATGCACCAGAAATTAAATATTATAGCATGAAAGCTGTAGTAGATAGTAACATGGAAACTGTAGTAGACAATCTGTTTGCAGCAGGAGATGGCGTAGGTCTATCAAGAGGAATAAATGTTGCAGCAGCAACTGGAATATTAGCAGCAAGAGGAATTGCACTAAAATTAGGACTTTTATAAACTCATTTTTAAATTTCTTTGAACATATTTTTATCTATGGAGTTATCTGAAGTGGACAAAAAACTTGTTATGGAGTTAGAATATCACTTTCCGTTTACTGAAACTCCTTTTAGTGAAATAGCATCAAGGTTAAATCTAAAAGAAAATGAAGTTATAGAAAAAACTAAAGAACTAGTTGGTAATGAGGTCATAAAAAGAATAGGAATGTATGTAAACTTTAGAGCAAAAGGAATGGAAGGAGCTCTAGTTGCAACTGACATACCAGTAGAAAATTTAGAGAAATATAGAAAAATTACGTTAAGTATAAAGGAATTAACTCATAATTATATAAGAAACCATCCAAAATATAATGTATGGTTTGTTTTAAAATCCGAAAATAAGGAAAGACTAAAAGAGAACGTAGAAAAAATTGTGAAAGAAAGTGGAGGAAGGGATTATGTAATTCTCTATTCAAAAAAGAACTTGAAGTTAAGTGTAAAATATGACATCATAAGAGGGGTTTCTTATAGTGAACCAGACCAAATACATGAAAAAATACCTACAGCTGAAGAGCTTGGAATACCAAAAGAACTATTAAAAGATCTTTCTTACCCATTACAAATAACTAATAGACCATTTAAACAAATAGCAGAGAAGTATAATATGAAAGAGAGCGAGCTAGTTGAATTAATAAAAGAACTAAAAGAAAAGGGTGTAATCAAAGACTATGGCGCAACTGTAAACGGAGATAAAGTGGGAATAAGAGAAAATGCTATGATGCTAGTAAACTCTAATGATATAGAGTCTTCTTGCTATAGTCTTGCAAAAAACCTTAAGGAAGCAACTCATGTAGTACTTAGAGAATCAGATAAAAGATGGGACTATTTATGTTATGCTATGATACATGGTGCTAATAAAAAAATAATATTTGAAGTTGCAAAAAAAGGAGTTGATATTACTAAAGCAAAAAGTTATATGTTGCTGTTCAGCCTTGATAACTTAAAGCCTGGTATTGTAATTTAGAGAAACTACCTTTTATTCTTAATATACTTACTTCGTCTTTAATTTCGTTCAACGCTTGTTTTACTTTTTGATCTTTCAGATTTCCTTCAAATTCTAAGTAAAAATAATACTGCCATGGTATGTTTTTCAGTGGCCTTGAATATATCATGGTTAGGTTTATGGCGTTTCGATAAAATTTCTCTAATACTTTGTATAATGACCCGGGTTTGTGAGGAACCGTGAACATTATCATTGTTTTATTTCCATCATAAGAGATTTTTTTAGATATAGCCACAAATCTAGTAATATTAATACTGTCGTTTATGTCTCTATATAGGATCTTAAGACCATAAAGTTTCGCCGCATACTCAGAGCATATAGCTGCAGAGTATTTCTGTTTAGACGCATATAGTGCAGCAGTAGATGTACTTTCTACTGGAACAAAATTTGTTAAATTTAATTTAGATAAACTCTCTTTTGCTTCATTTATTGCATGGGAATGAGAATATATTACCTCAATATCGTTTAAATTGTTTACTGTGGGATTAACAGCTAATACAAGTCTTATCTCTTTTTCTATTTCATAATTTACATAAATATTTTCGTTTTTAAATAAATTATCAAGGGTTTCATGAACTGGTCCTTCTATACTATTTTCTATTGGGACGACTCCTATAGAATTTTCGTTAATAGAATTAAATACTTCTGTTATTGTTTTTCTTGATATTTTTTCACCCTGAAAAATATCTGCAACTTCATTAGTGAAACTTCCTACTGGCCCTAAATAGTAAATTCCATTTGGATCACTATTATCCATAGTGCTCTCCTTTAAAAACTATTCTACTAGTTTGGCCTCGATTCCATCTACAGCTAAATTATACATAAAATCTGATAAAGCTTCTCCACTAGGTACTTCAAACATTACATATATCTTGGTATATCCGGGCTTGACATCACTACTAACCCTATCATGAATTACGTCAATTACATTACCTCTAATTTGAGCAACTCTACTTAATACCTTATTTAAGTACCCAGGTTTATCTGGAACTATAACTTTAACTTTAACAATCCTTTTATTCTTAAACAACATTTTATCTATAATTCTAGAAAGCATAGACAGATCAATATTCCCTCCGCTTAGTATAGGTATTACCTTATCGGATGCCGAAACTCTTACTTTCCCACTTAGAAGAGCTGCTAAAGATGCTGCACCGGCACCTTCTACTAGAGTTTTATTTCTCTCCAATAAATATACTATGGCATTAGCAATTTCTTCATCATCTACCAGTACAATATCGTCAACTAATTCTTCAATAATGTTAAATGTTATCTCGGAAGGAGATTTAACTAAAATTCCATCTGCTATTGAAATAGAGGGTTCTATTTCTACTAATCTGTGCAGATCTTTAGATACTTTTAAAGACGGTGAAGCTGATGACTGAACACCTATGATTTTTATCTTAGGATTTTTAGCTTTTAGAGCTATTGAAATACCAGATATTAGCCCTCCTCCGCCAATGGGGACTATTACTATATCTGGACTGAAAGGTAAAAGCTCTAAACCAAGGGTTCCTTGGCCAAGAATAACATTAATATCTCCATAAGGATGAACTAAAATTTTACCTTCATCACGGATTATATCTTCTGCTTTTTTCATACTCTGATGAAGAAATTGACCATATAATATGACTTGAGCTCCATATGATTTGGTAGCTTGATATTTTGATATAGGGGCTGTTTCAGGCATTACAATAGTTGCCTTAATACCAAGCATCTTAGCAGCATAAGCTACACCTTGAGCATGGTTACCAGCTGAAACGGCTATAACTCCCTTCTTCTTTTCTTCTTCAGACAAACTAGTAAGTTTTGAGAAAGCTCCTCTCACTTTGAAAGAGCCTGTCTTTTGAAGATTTTCCAGTTTTAAGTACACTTGTGCCCCTGTCATAGTTGAGAAAGTATTGGAAAAATCTAGAGGAGTTTCATGAATATAGGAATGTATTTTTTCTTGGATTTTGATTATTTGATCAAAATATTTTGTATATGACATCAGGAAAACCCTGCATTCATCACATTTCAGAGATCGAGGGCCTCTTCATTAATTACTCTTTCTATTTCTGGCTTTAATTTATTATATGTATCTTCTAACATTTCTGGAAGCACTTTTATTCCTCCTATAACTGGCATAAAATTAGCATCACCATTCCATCTAGGAACCACATGGACATGAACATGCTGATCTATTCCTGCTCCTGCTACTCTTCCAATATTAATACCAATATTAAAACCATCTGGTGAATACACTTTCCTAATTGCTTTAATACTAATTTTGAGTAATTGACTTATTTCTAGAAATTCATTAGAATCTAACATTTCTATTGAGCTAACATGCTTATATGGAACAATCATTAAGTGAGCTGGATTATAAGGAAAAGCGTTTAATATTATATAAGAAAATTTTCCCCGATATATAATCCAATTATTCTTATCTTCTCTTTTAGTTACCACATCACAAAATAAACATGAAGTTGTCTTACTCTTAGAAGCTTCAGAAACATATTTTGATCTCCATGGAGCCCAGAGAATATCCATAGAAAAATATACATAAAATAAAAATTAAAAATTACTCTTCTGCATCTCTTACTCCTTCTTCAGTTATTGCAAACACTACTTCTCCTTCTGGTAAATGAGGTGCGTCTACTATTCTTGCTATTCTTTTATTTCCTCTACTCTTCTTTAATTGAACTCTAATTCCAGGCACATGATATAACGTATGTCCACCTACAGCTACTGTTGGATCCCCGTAGAACATGTCTGGTTTTGACATGACTTGATTTGTTATAACTACAGCTAAATCATACATTTCTGCCGATCTTACCAATTGATGTAAATGTTTATTGAGCTTTTGTTGTCTTACTGCTAAATTTTCTCTTCCAGGGAATTCTGCTCTAAAATGAGACGTTATAGAATCAACTATTATCAATTTTACCGCTGGGTCTTTAGATAGAAGTTCGGGTAAATCATTCTCTACTATTGCAATTTGATGATCACTGTTTATTGCTCTCATGAAATATATATTATTCATAGCAGTATCGGGCTCAAATCCTATTGCTTTAGCCATTGCCTCAATTCTTTCCCATCTAAATGTTCCTTCAGTATCAATATAGACTGCTTTGCCTCCAAGCCCTCCTTTCTCTAGAGGCAGCTGAACATTAACACTTATTTGATGACATATCTGTGTTTTTCCGGAACCAAATTCTCCAAAAAGCTCTGTCATAGTTCTAGTTTCTATCCCACCACCAAGTAATCCATCCAGAGCTTGACTTCCCGTGGTAATCTTCTTTGTACTTATCCTCTCTTTCTTAACTTCTAATGCAGTTTTAAATCTAATATCTAATGCGTCCCTTGCTTCTTTTATTATTCTTTGGGCAGTTGTTAATGGTATTCCAGCTGCTACACTAAGATCTTGAGGAGACGCAACTGCTACTGCCTCAAGAGTAGAATATCCGGCTTCTACTAGTTTATTAAGTATGTTCTGACCTACACCAGGCAGATCCGATAAACTCTTAACTTTTTTATTATCAGCTTCAGAAGACATGTATTTCACCTAATTTCCTAAAATTTTACCTATTGGTTGATATCTAATAAACTTTATCCTCCCTTCCTTAAATACCAACCTATATCTAAGACCGGTATTATCTTTGTTTTATTTTTCTTTCTCTTAACTGTACCATATGCTATAAAATTGTCATTTTTATCCATAATTATATAGGCACCTTCTTCTATTACTTCGTTTAAAGTTAATAATTTTCCATATGTAATAATTTCTGCTAACTTATCAGCCAAATAAATCTTATTTTTGCATAATTTAATCAAATATCTAGAAAAAGGTAATAATGGCTTTACATTTCCATCTTTTGATACTAAGATAATAGGTTCGCCAATAGAATAAGGATTTAAACCAATTATATTTAAGCCGTTAATAATCTGGTCTAATTTATTTGTCCTTGGAATAATTTGAATCGTGGAAAAGTGTGAAATAAACATGAAAATCTCTTTATCATTAAGAAATTCTAAATTATTTTCACAATTATATAATTTAAATATCTTATCAATATATATACGCGCATTCTCTAAAGACATTTTAGTAATTATTATTTTTCCTTTATCATTTTGCATACAAAAAATCCCTCAGTGCCACTTTTATGAGGATAGAACCTTATACAATGTCTTAAACTCTCATCAAATTTAATTCCATTATATTCTGTAAGACCATTTACTGAAGGGTACCCATTAATTGGTATTATCTTTGTATTATAATTTTCAACAAGATAATTTACTACTGCCTCATTCTCTTCTGGTGCAATACTGCATGTGGAATAAACTAGAATGCCATCATTTTTTAATAATTTATAAGCTATATCTATTAGCTTTATTTGATTAACAAAAAAATTTTTCAGATCTTCAATGCTAGTCTTAGTCTTTCTGGAAGGATCTTCTGGTATTAAACCCTCTCCACTGCACGGAGCATCTAATAGAATCTTATCAAACTGAATTTTTGTTTTAATTAAATTTTTAGCATCTGTTCGTAATAATATTACATTTTTAGCCCCTAGTCTATTTATATTGGAATACAATGATTTTATTCTCTCCCTAGACTTCTCTACTGCAATTACCAGACCTTTATTACTCATTAATTGGGATATCTGAGTGGTTTTACCCCCCGGAGCAGCTGCCATATCTAATACAATATCATTTTCATTCGGATCTAGCACATAAGCTGGAACCATCGAAGCTAATCCTTGAATATAATAATAACCAGACAAAAATTCTACGGTAGCGCCTAAGCTCGGTGTTTTAGGATATGATTTTACAATATATCCATGCCTTAACCAAGAAACTTTTTCAAGTTTAAAACCTTTATTAGATAATTTGTCTTCTAATTTTTTACAATCTATTAACAAATCATTACATCTGATACTTTTCTTCAAAGGAAATGAACAACTATATAAAAATTCTTCTGTTTCATTATTCCCCATAATTTGAATATAACGTTCTACCACATAATCAAGAAATTTATATTTTCTAGCTAGATTTATTGCTCTTAAACTGGGAGAAACTGAAAATAATTTATTATACTTGTTAATATATTCTTCAACTGTCATAACAATGAGTCATATTGAACGAGAGATAAAAATAAAATTACTTTCTCCTAAGCTAGAAGAGTTAGAGAAATTAATAAGTTCTAGATATCAGTTTTCTGACGAAGAACATCAAGTGGATATATATTATAATAGTCCTGTAAGAGATTTTAGAAAAAGTGATGAAGCATTAAGAGTTAGAATAGTAAATGGAGAAATCGAACTTACATATAAAGGACCAAAATTATCTTCTCAATCAAAATCAAGAGAAGAAATAACTGTGAAAATTAATGACCTTAAAGCAATGGATTTGATATTACAGAGACTAGGATTTATCAAAGTCTTAGAATTAGAAAAAATACGTAAAAATTATAGGACGAATAATTTCACAATTTCATTGGATAGAGTTACGAACTTAGGTGATTTTATTGAAATAGAGGGAATTGATGTAGACGAAAACAAACTTACAAATTTTGTTGATAATTTTCTTAAACAATTTAATATAATAGGAGAAAAAACACTTAAGTCATACCTTGAATTACTTGTTGATAAACTTGAAAAAAGCTCAAATAGCAATACTAACTGACTTTGGAATATCAGATAATTATAATGGAGTAATGGAAGGGGTTATAAGAAAGATAAATCCAGATATTAACATAAGTTATGTCACACCAAATGCAAAAGAGTTTAATTTATATGCGGGCGCATATTTATTGTATACTTCTTATAGATATTTTCAGAAAGGTACAATATTCTTGACTGTTATCGACCCTGGAGTAGGTACCAAAAGAAGAGCACTAATAGTAAAAACTAAAAACTATTACTTTGTAGGACCAGATAATGGGGTATTATATCCAGCTATCTCTGAAGACGGTATTTTAAAAATAGCTCAAATTACCAATCCGAGAATGTTTTTAGGTAAAGAGATCTCAAATACTTTTCATGGTAGGGATATCTTTTCAGTTGCTGCAGCATATCTTTCATTAAATGTCGATATGTCAGTATTTGGCGAGATGATAAATCCCGGAGAGCTAGAGAAATTAGAGTTTAGCTTTAGGGAAAGCAAAAATGATAATAAAGTTACTTATTGTGGCAAAATTATTTATGTGGATCATTTCGGTAATGTGGCTACATCTATCAGAACTAATATTGACAAAAACGCTAAAGTTATTGCTAGACATAAAGACAGAGAATATAAATTAAATGTAGTAAGAACATTTGGAGAAAGTAAAGGAAAAGAACTCTTATTGTATGATAATGGTTATGGCTTCTTAGAGATAGGAATAAATAAAGGTAACGCATCTATAACTATTAATGCCAATGAAGGTGATGATCTCTGCTTAGAGGTTTATACCCAGGAAGATTTCAACCATTCCATTTAGGACATTTATCTGTAATAAAATGGGCATTAAAAAAAGCGGATGAATTAATTATTATTATTGGCAGTGCACAAGAGAGCCATACATTAGCAAATCCTTTTACTGCAGGGGAAAGAATAGAAATGATAAGAGAAAGTTTAATAGAAGAAAATATTGATATATCTTCTATCTATTTTATACCTGTGCCAGATATTTTAATGAATAGCACATGGGTATATCATTTGAAAACATTTTCCCCAGAATTTAATCTCGTTATAGCAAGAAATCCTTTAGTGGTAAGACTATTTAAGGAAGCAGGATATGAAGTATTAGAGCCTCCTGCATATGATAGAGAGAAATATAATTCTACTTTAATAAGAAGGCTCATAATAGAAAAAAATGACGAGTGGAAAAAATTAGTTCCTACAAAAGTCATAGAGTATATAACAAAAATTAGAGGAGATGAAAGGCTTAGAGATATAGCAGGAATTTACTAGTGGGAGCATAAAAATAATATTTTTTAAACAGTTAGATATCTTAGAGTCTGAATGATAAGAAAATTAGAAACATATTATAACGTGTATCCTTGGCATGCTAACCATTTTGGGAGTTTACATGGCGGAATCTATATGAATTGGTTAATAGATACAACAGGGATGTTAATGTCAAGTATCAGCCAAGGAAATTATCTTTTAGCCTCGGTAGACTACTTATATTTATTCAAACCAGGTAGGGTGGGGGAAGTAATTAGAGTTTCAGCAGAAGCAACTGCAGGTTGGGAAAGTTCTGTTGAAATAAAAGTTAAGGCATGTATTAAAAGAGGGGATAAAGAAGAATTAGGAGCATTAGGTCTAACCACATATGTAGCTGTTGATGAAAATAACAGGCCAAGAGTTCTACCGGAAAAAATAGGAGCTGATGAAGAAGCTAATAAGAGAAAGCTTAAAAGGGTTGAAAGGAAACGAAAAGATGCTGAAGACAAGGAAGATCTCTTACCACAAATGTCGTTTGGAAAAAGCTATATACGAACAATTTATCCAGAGCATGGTTTTGCAAATGGAATATTATATGCAGGTAAAATGTATACAATGCTTGACGAAGCTTTAGCAATTATTGCTAAACTTTATTCTAAGGGAAATGTTTTTACAGCTAGTGCCGGTTATGCTAACTTCTTAACACCAGCGAAAATAGGGGATATACTGGAAATACAAGGAGCGGTAGAATATACTGGAAATACATCACTTGATGTGGGTGCAAAAGTATTTGCAATAAATCACTACACTGGAGAAAAGAAATTAGTGACTAGAACAGTGTTTTCTTTTGTAGCAATTGATGAAAATGCAAAACCAAAACCAATTACAAAATTAATCCCGGCTACTGAGAAAGAAAAAAGATTGTTCGAAGAAAGACTCAAAGAAAGAGAAGAAAGGATAAAAATATCAAAGAGTCTACAAGAAACTGAAAGTTGCAATTAAATAATTTTTTTAGATAAAAGAAATTTAGATAAACTACTCGAAACCTCATGAGCTGTTTTTAAAGGCTCTGGAATTTTATCAAAAACTTGATATTTTTCAATAATTTCCTTAGCTTCATTAACTTTAATGTTTGTGTATATAAAAACATCTCCTTTTTTTGTGGATATTCTAAGTAGATTACTCACTACACTGAGAATTACATCTTTCCTATTATCATTAAAATGCTTAGTTAGCGCATTGGAAACTTTAGCCAGATTAGGTCTTGAAGAGTAGAATATAATATAATTAGAATTTATTAAGCTTGGATTTATATAATTAAAACCGCCAAACGTAATACCATCCAAAATACATAAATCGCCTTTCTCAAGTTTTTCAAGTATCATTCCTGCATCTTCTCCATCAACGGTTATTAGACCAAAATCTATGCTAGATATCTTAAATCCAGTATATGTCACTGAAAGTAGAACTGTTTTTCCTCTGCTCTTCTTGTATTCTAAGGGAAAATACCCATCATCTATTCCAGATACTAGCAATCTTACTATCTTTTTCGGAAATAGCCTTAATAATTGTTTCTTCGTTAACTGCTATATTTACTTCTTTAGTTTTACCATATCTTCCACGGTTTACAACTTTAGCAGTAATTATTCCAAGCATATCTAGTTCATTTATAATATCACTAACTCTTCTCTGAGTAACATTTTCTATTCCTAGTTTTTTTGTGAGCTTAGAATATATTTCATAAATCTCCCCTGTGGTAAGAGATCTATTCTTATCCTTAAGACCCATTACTATAGCTAACAAAACAAGTTTAGAATGAAACGGAAGAGTTGAAACGACTTCATAAACCCTATCTCTTTCAATCTCGACTCTCGCTTTATTAACATGATCTACACTAACCTTAGGTGAACCTTCTCTTTCTGCTATTTCTCCTGCAACTCTTAAAAGATCAAGAGCCCTCCTTGCATCTCCATGATCTCTAGCAGCTAATGCAGCACATAACTTAATTACATCATCAGATACTACTGAATCATAAAATGCTTCGGTGGCTCTTTTACGCAGGATATCTTCTAATTCATCAGCATTATAAGGAGGAAATACTATCTCTTCTTCACTCAAGCTGCTCTTAACTCTTGGATCTAAAAATTCAACAAATTTTACGTCATTAGTTATACCTATTAACGATATTTTACTTTTGTTCAGCTCGTAGTTTGCTCTAGTTAATCTATAGAGTATATCGTCTCCATGTTTTTTTACTAAAGCATCAATCTCGTCTAAAACTACAATAACTATAGGCTTTATTTCTGATACTTTTTTCAGAAATCGCCTATATAGTTCTGCAGTTGAAATACCAGTAAATGGAACTCTTGATCCAAGGCTTTCAAGAATATCAGCTAATATTCTGTAAGGAGTGTCAACTTGTCTAGTATTAATATATACATATATAAAGAGGCTTGACAATCTTTCCTCTAAGTTTTTTAATACAAACTTGGTTACAGCAGTTTTTCCAGTACCCGTAAGACCGTATATAAATATGTTATTAGGTTTTTCACCTCGCATAATGGGAGATAAAATTTCTACGAGCCTCTTTATTTGGGTCTCTCTATGAGGTAATTCTTCAGGTACATAGTCAGGTAGCAAAATTTCTCTTTTTCGGAATATAACAGACTTTTTTAGTGATGATAAAATATCATCAATAATATCACTCATTGTACTTTACATTTTATGTTATAACACATAAAACAATTATTCCTTTTACCCCCCGATCAAATACCCCTTTATTTCCACTGGAGATTTTTAAAGTAATACGTTTAACAATCATAAGATGAGTACCCCTCTATTTCGATTGGAAAATACACTAATATTGATAAATGTTTAAAATATCGCTTTTGTATAATAATTGATACCCTATCTTTGCTTATTTTAAATAATAGAGTTTCCAGTTGAAATAAAGGGGTACCTGGTAGTTTTAAATGAGAAAGATTAATTAATCATTTTGGTATAGTAAGTTATGGGCCGGTAGCTCAGCCTGGAAGAGTGCTCGGTTGGCATCCGAGAGGTCCCGGGTTCAAATCCCGGCCGGTCCACTTTGCAGTCTTTTAATGCGAATTATATTGTTATCATGTATTATGGAAATCGTTAAGACGTCAAAAAGTAAAATTATATAATAATAATGACATATTAATAATAATGTGGCAATTTCAGTAAATAAAGCTAAATCAGCGGTAGTGTATGGTAGAATTATAAGATTGCAGTTATCCGACTCTCACTTTTATATTTATATTTTTGTTGGCAAGTATAGAGATTATATATTGTATGATAATTATTGTTCATGTAAATATTTTATTTTTAATAATATTTTCAATCCAAATAAAAGAAAATGTTATCATCAATTAGCGTTAGAAATCGCGTTACAGCAGGACAAGGTAAGAAATATGGTCGTTAATAAAGATGTAATGGAGGATATTATCATGGAAATCTACTCAATGGATAAGTCATTTATACTAAGAAAATTATTATTTAGCGAGGTCTAGGACAGTGATACCTACGTTAGGCGTCATTTATCTCGCAGTTGTTGTAGTATTAATTACAGGAATTATATACATAACTTTTGCTGAACTTTTTAAAGGTAGAGTGAAAATTAATCTTAAACTAAGAAAAGGTGAAACTGATGGGGGGAAGAAGGAAAAAAAGAAAGCAACAACTTCTAAGACCAAAGCCTAAAGTTCCAAATACATTTGAATGTCCTAGATGTGGAAAAGTAGCTATAACTGTAGAGATAAAGAATGGTATTGCGAAAATAAAATGTGGAAACTGTGGATTAGAAGATCAATTTGAAGTTCCACCAGTCTTTGATGAGGCTAATGCTTACGGTAAATTCATTGATAGATACTTTGAGGGAAAGATAGAAATAAAAGAAAAGAAGAATGAGGAGAATGAAGAAAATGAAACTCAAGGGGAAAGTGAAGAAGATAATAATGGATCAATTGAATGAAGGAAGAGTTCTACATTTTTCTTTGTTAGATCCAGATAAAGTGGATATAGAATCTCTATATTCTATAGCCTCTAAATTAGCTAATGCCGGTACAAGTGCTTTTCTTATCGGAGGTACTTTGGGTGTTTCGAAAGAAAAATTAGATAGAATAATTGAGATTCTTGAAGATTTTGAAATTCCTAAAATAATCTTTCCAAGCAATGTTAATTTAATAACTGAAAAAGCAGATGCAATTCTTTTTATGTCACTACTTAACTCGGATGATATATATTATGTCACCGGTGCTCAGTTAATTGCTGCTCCTATTATTAGAAAGCTTAACATGGAATCTTTGCCTACTGCATATGTAATAGTAGGGCACGGAGGTACTGCAGCACATGTAGGTAAAGCTAGAGTAATTCCTTATAATAACGTTGAGTTAATTATAGCTTATTCGATAATGGCAGAACTTTTTGGAATGAAGTTCATATACCTTGAAGCGGGTTCTGGTGCACCAGAACCTATAGATCCTTCTGTGGTCACTCTTACTAAGAAATATCTGGAAGACTCTAAACTTATCATAGGTGGTGGTATAAAAAGTGAAGAAATTGCTAAGAAAATAGCCATGGCTGGTGCTGATATAATAGTTACTGGGAATATAATAGAGCAGAACTTAGAAAAAGCGTTAAAAATAATAAATGAAATTAATAATACGAGGAGAAACTATGCCATCAAGTAAGAAAAAGAGAGAAACAGTCCCTTTAGCTTCAATGGCTGGTTTGATTAGATATTATGAAGAAGAAAATGAGAAAGTAAAATTATCTCCAAAAGTTTTAGTAATTGTAAGTATAGTAGTAATTGTAGGAGTAGTAATTGCATCTCTTTTAATTCCACCACCATAATAATATATATGGAGCCCTAGCATAGGTACGGGTTGCCTGAGGAAACTCCGGCCTCCAGACTCCAAAGGGGACCTCGAGAAGAGGTAAGGGTAGAACCCTTGGCAACTATACAGAAACGGAACTAGCATAGGGGCAGATGAAAATGATTTGATGATAGCTCGAGCAATCGGGCTGTCTAAATGAGAGCCCTTATGCTAGTTGAAACGGTAGTCCCCCCTGGAGCAAGTGGGAGGTAAGATGAGTTGGAGTCTGATTACCTCCTAGAACGCAAAGTTAAATCCTAATAATACAGAAGCCGGGTTATGCTAGGGCTCCTTCATTATCTTTTCTATTATTTCTTTTTCAATATTTGCTATTTCTTCCTCCTTTTTATTCCTATAAGATTCAAGTAATTCTTTATTTAATTCTATGAAAGTATGACCCCATTTAATAATCCTAGAAATTTTCATAGCTTCATCTATTTCATCAATTATATAAAATGTCGCTATAAGAGCCTCAATATCCGATAATTTATAAGCAATCCCGTAGTGAGTCGGGTTTCCAGCAAACAAAATTGGCAACCTTCTATGTTCCCCTTTTACTTTTTGAAATTCGTTTTCCGAAGTATTATTCCATGAAGTATCAACGAGAGTAAGTCCATTCTTGATTATGACTTCTTTATCTATTATAGATAGTAATCTTTTAGAGAAAGGATCAAGTATAATACCTCTTCCAACTCTGGAAAATTCTGCAAAATTAAATTTAACTAGTTTTTTTCCAGTGCATTTCTTTGGATCATCCTTATGATAATCTATAACATATACTCTCATTAATTCTCATAAAGTTCTTATAACATTATTGTTAATAAACCTTCTGTAGATTAAAAATGGCATCTGCAATCGTTCTCATAAATACCGATGCAGGAGGAGAAGACGAAGTATTTGAAAAGTTAAAAAATATGAATGAAGTAACAGAAGTTCATGTAGTATATGGAGTATACGATGTAGTAGTGAAAGTCGAATCGGATTCAATGGATAAATTAAAAGATTTTGTAACCAATACTATAAGAAAATTACCTAAGGTGAGATCAACATTAACTATGATAATAGTAGAAGGGAAGAGCATAGTGAAGAAATAAGGATTGGAATAGATGATCATGATTCTCCAATAGCCGGTTGTACTACACATTTTTCTACTCTACTTATTAAAGAACTTTTAAAAGAAAAAATAAAACTTTTAGACTTTCCTTACCTTATTCGTTTAAATCCTAATATACCATGGAAAACGAGAGGAAATGCCAGTATTGGAATGAGAATTCAGAGTAATAGGGACTTAAAAGAGATTTTAGAGATAATATGGAATAAATCTATTGAATATACAGAAAAAATAAGCAGATCTAAAGTATATAATAGGAAACCAGGTGTTGCTATTACTAAAAGCACTATAGGCAACTGGTTTTATGAAAAAGCAGTTAAAGATGTTATTCCAATTACTTTAGCCCAAGAATTTGCTAGAAAATATGATATTCTCACGAAGGGCGATAGAGGAATAATAGGTAGTATAGCTGCAGTGTCTTTTAGACCAGTAGAATTTACATATGAGCTTATAACATATAGGCCTTCAGAAGAGTGGGATAAAAGTAGAAGAGAGGTCGACCCTCAAAGTGTTATCAAATATGACGAACAGTTTTTTCCTCATGTTTTTGCAAATTTTGATTATATAAAAAATAATATCTTAATAACCCCTCATGGTAATGATCCAATATTATATGGAATACGAGGTACTAATATTGATTCTCTTCTATTTGGACTAGAAACAATACGCACCAAAGATAAAGTAGAAATGGTAATGTTGTTTAAAACAAACCAAGGTACAGACGATCATATTCTTCCAAATTCTCATTATTTTTATCAAACAACCGAAATTATCACAAAAGTAGAAAATATTGAGATTAGAGAAGGAGGGGACGTACTAATTAAAGCTAATGAAAATGTGATTATCGTATATAAAGAAACTGGGGAGTTAAATGCTACAGCAAAATTGTTGCAAAAAGGTGATTTAATCAAAGTAATTGGTGCGATAAAACCTTCGATGTCATATGGAAAAATAATAGAAGCAGAAAGGATTGAAATACTCCAGCTATTCAGCGATAGAAAAAAGAATCCTAAGTGTCCTAAATGTAATGGGCCTACAGAATCTCTAGGTAGAAATAAAGGTTTTAGATGTAAAAAATGCGGTTATAGATTTTTCGGAGAAAAAGAAATTTTGCAGATAGAGAGG
>NZ_DBPRYF010000037.1:0-6994 GCF_059755235.1 Sulfurisphaera sp. | reverse complement strand
AGTCTCTAGTATCTGGTGAAATCCTTTTGCGTTTAGTTGAAGACTCCCAAGTGGTGACACTCCAATCTCTTTCAGTATCATTGCTCCAAGGAACCCTGGAGCTGCTTTGAATGCTTGTAGAACTTTTATTGCATTTTCCTCGAACTGTGACTCTAATCCTTCTTTTACTATATGCTCGCCGAATCCAACTACTCTTTTTCCATAGGGTTGTGAGATTGGTGGTACAGAAACTGGATTTCCTTCTGCGAACTTCTTACCGAACATTACTGTGAAGTCTGTCATTTCTGTGTTTAACGGCATATCTGCATAAACTATTTCATATAGTGGTTCATATGGCCCCCATACCATCTGATCTGAGCATTGTAAGCAAAGCCTAAACAAGTTCGCCCAGTTTTGTTTGTGCATTTCCTCGTGGTCTTTCCAATTCTTCCAGAAAGTATACTGCATTAGCATTATTGTCTTTAAGTCTTGTCTCATGTCTAATTGTGTTGCTCCCCATCTATTTCCCATTGGGACTGCTCCTATCTGTACGTGGTTCTGGAACCCAACAAACCCTGGATGTCTTGCTGTTACCATGCAAACTTTTGGTCCTACTTTACCGAAAAGTTCAAGTGTTTTTGGATCATTTACTACTTCTGCCATGTTTATTGCAACATATGGTTTTGGCATATTTGGTCAAATATAATATCTCATTTATTTAATTTATATTTTTTATTCTAACTTTGATTCATTTTTACTAATCCATATAATGTAGCTTTAACATAAAAATTTTTCATATACAAATTATAAAAAATGTTTATGAATCGTTTTTTGCATATTTTTCAGGATAACTTTATATAGGTAAAAGTATACATAAGTATATATATGGACAAGGAAGTATATAAACGTTTATTAGTAGCTAGTAACAAGTATGATAGATTAGATGCTTGGATGAAGGTAGAATACCTCTCTACTGTACTAGGAATCGATGAGCTAAAATCTAAGATAAATTATTACAAGGAACTTCTATGCGATGAAGATCTTGATATAGTATTACACTCGTGGCAACTTTTGCCTAAAGTTTTGAAACTAGGGCTAGTACAAAGGAATGAAGCTGATGATAATTGTTTTGTTAAAGCATTAAGGGAGGCTGACATTAACTCTTGGTGGATTGGTGTTGATCTATATAAAGAAGGTGTAATTGATATTTCTTTACTTAAGGACAATATTAAAATTTATGAAAATGCTCTTTCTTCTGATCCTTTAACTAGGCTAGGTGCTTGGAGTCTATTACCAGAGATGCTAAACCTTGGTCTTGTGAAGAATGTAGACGAGAAACTTATTACTGAGTTGCTTGAAGCCAACTTGAATTACCATATTAAACTAAATGTCCTTTATCTACTCCTAGAGTTACACGAGAAAGGAATTGTGAAGAATATAAACTATGATGCTGTGAAAAAGATCGTTAATGATCCTTCTTTCATAAAGCTTTCAGAAGCATATGATAAAGATTGGAGGACTGTTCTTTCTCTTGTTAAGTGACTTCCATATCTTGAACCAGTTGTATAATCTGTGCTGTAGCAAAAGGTAGTGCAATACCATTAACGCTGTACACCTCTACATATATGAAGTAGTTTCCAAACTGTGTTGCTACTGCAATCGCTGTGTTTGAATTAAATATAGTTGCTGGGTAAGTGTTTATGCTCGTGGTTATTACTCCGTTAGTGTAGTTAAGGTAAAACTGCTTTGCTAATGTTTCATTTTGGAACTGTAAGCATACCTCGACTAGATCATAGACTTTGTATCCGAAGTATTGATAGTACGATTTTACGTTTAGGTTGTCTTTAGTGTGAAGTATGTGTGTATAGACATATGAAGCTGTTTCGTTTGTTGGTATATTAGCTGGTACCCAACTACCTCCGAGCACTGAGTCTAACTCTTGTGGTGTCAAGGGATTTACACCTTTAGGTATATAATGTATACTCACGCCATTTAATGCTAGGGGAGTTAAAAGTAAGACAGTAACAACTATAGCTATTATCGTAACTGTTCGTATTACTCTCCTTTCTTTTTGGATGACTTTTTGTCGTATTATTTTATTTTGCTGAACACTTTCTGCAGGTTGTGATTGGTTTTGCTGAGAAGGACTTATATTTTCACTAGGTTGTTGTGGTGGCGTAAAACTCGTTGGTGTCTGTGTTGTTGGTGGTTCTGTGATTGGTTCTTCTAGCGTTGTTTCTATTTCCTTCACTTTTCTTGTTGGTTCTGGTGGTGGAACTCTTATTGTTTTTTCTTCAGGGAACCTGTAACCACAGATCTTACAAAAATTAGCGTCATCATCATTTATTGCATGACATTTCGGGCAAACTTTCATGTGTTTTTGAACTACATAATACTATATATGTTTTCTCATGAGGGAAAGGGTATTTAAGACTATTTACCTAACTTTTTAGTTATGATTGCTAAGGAGGAGGTTATTTCAGTTATAAGAGAACTTTATGACGGTAAGCCCGTTGCTTTTTCTAAGATAAAAAAGAAGATCAAAGCGGATCCAGAAGAGTTAGAGAAACTGTTAGATGAGATGTCAAAAGAGGGTCTTGTAAAGCGATATGATGTAGGGGGAGGTAAAGCTTATGAAGTGTCTAGCATTGACCCTTTCTCCTTGATCTTGTCTGAGTTGAAGAGATTAAGGGAGGAGGTTAAGAAATTAGAGGAATTGGTTGAGGGAAAGCAAAAAGTGTCTCTATCCTCATTTGATGAGGTTTATGAGAAGGTTAAGGATAATCTAGGTTACGCAAAGATGAGTGATATTAGGGTTGAGATGGGTCTTTCTAAGGAGGAGTTTTACTCAAAGTTTCGAGAGCATATAGAGAGTAAGTACGAGTTAATAGCTGGTGGGGATGAAGGTTTAGTTAGGAAAGGTTCGGTTTACGGAATAATAAAAAAGAAGAGGTGAAATAAATGATATGTGATATTCCAAAAGTAAGTGTAACTACATGGTCTTCAAAAAACGTGATCTTAGTAGGTCCAACGTATAGACAGCTCTTGAATAAGGCACTTGAATCGGTAAAAAATAAAGAAGTTGCTTCAATTATAGGACAGCCTGGGATGGGTAAAACTACTATATTAAAGAAAGTTGAAGAAACTGTACAATCATCTATCTATTTGGATTTAGCTAGTAAAAATGAAATAGAGGAAGAGTTTTGGAGTAAAGTTAGTGGAGAGAAAGTAAGGGGGATGGTCTTTCCTCTCCTAGAGAGGGATAAAAAGAAGTATGGTTATTCTTTCTTTAAGAAGATCTTTGGAGTATCTTTCCCCTCTCACTTAGAGAGTTTATGTAATAAAATGATTGCCAAAGACGATATTAATTTAAGGTTATATTGCTTAAATTATGAGAAAAGCTTTGACGGGATGATCTCTTTCCTTAGAGATTATAAGAGTTTAACTGATGTTTCCCTCCTCATTGATGAAGTTAGGGAGTCCCACATACCAAAAATACACAGGCTAATCAACTCGGGTTTACAAATTCCCATCTTAATGGCTATACCAACAGATGCTTACAGCAGAATTGGAGACCTAGCTATAAGAAGGAGGCTTGATGAAAGTAGAATTTCCCTTGACTCCCTCTCCAATGAAGATATAAAAGAGATAGTGGAAGCCTATTGTAAACCTCTGTCTGAGGAGTTATTGCCGATTGTTCTTTCTCTGTGGAAGGGTAGAGAACTAAACACTGTAAGCAGCATCCTTCAGTTTATAAGGAGCGAAGCTGAAAAGGTAAGCAAAGACTGCGGTGACAATCTGGAGTGTGCCAAAGAAAGGATAAAGTCATCTTATAGTTTAAGTAATGTTGAAGAAGACTCTAAGAACCTTGAAAAGCTGATAAGAGATTCTCTATCCTCACTGTCTAAGGAGCTAAACATTACTTATGTGCATTCAAGGGGTAAAAGGATTGAGGTCAGGGGTAAGAGTTTCGTAGCAGGGATATTCTTCATCGCTGATGGAGAAGCATATGTGGGTTTAGTTAAGCTATTCAATAACGAGAGTAAGGTAGATGAAGATTTAAAATTACTTAGTTATGTGGAAAGTGTGGAGCATGAAAAGAAGGAATACCCAGTTAAATGCCGTTTTGTAGTCACTAATTCCCCTTCATTGGAGGTTGACAATAATGTTCAAAAAGTAGAGATGAGTACTATGGAGGTTATAAGGGTTTTACAAGGTGACAATGAAATATTAGAGGAGAAGGTCAGAGGGTTAATAAGCAACTTAACACAAGGAGGAAAAGGTGAAGTAGCTGTTACATAAAAGATGGAGATCTTGTCCCTTATAATATATCTGCTGACTTGAAACAAACCAGACGTGAAAGTCACAAAGTTCTCTGAAGCTCTCTTATTTTTTCTATCATTTCTTCAGTTAAATGATGCTTTATCCAATCATAGTTTAACTCTTTAAGTAAACCTTATATATCTTCTTTCCTTGCATTGTTGTTTTTCCACTCGTCAAAAAGTGAGAGTGCTTTTTCTGTCAGCTGATAAATTCCAGGGTAATGCTTCTCCAACTCTTTAGCAGTTTTTAGCATTTCATGTTTAGGTACAGCACACTTAGTATCTTTTCTGTGTAGGTTATGTTTCATTGCTAAAGACTGAAGCATTCTCCTTTCTGCTTTATAAGCTCTGAAAGCTGACAGCTTTAACTCACCTTTCCTCAGCCTAGAATAAGAGACTAGAAAATCTTGATAGCTCATTATTGCATATGTCTTTTCGTCTCTGATTGGCATTGTGCTCTCAACACTCCTCCAAGAATTTTTCTAACAGTTCTAATAGCTGGAAATGTAACATAGTAGCTCTAACATCTCTATAATACTTCTCTATTTTAAGTGCGTTATAAATCTCTGTGAACCAGTCATTGATGGAGAAAACTTTGCAGTTGTCTTCACAATATCAACGAATACTTTTGTCAACAATCCAAATCCATAAGGTTTTGGTACTAGCATTCCCATAAATAAAACCTTGTTCAGCGAGCTATTGTAGATTTTCCCTTGGGAATATCCCTTTTTCCTCATCCGTTGCATCAAGTTGCTTTGACAAATCACTTGCTGACTGAAGAATAAGCTCAATTTCCTCTATGACAGATTTTTTGTTGGATAATATATGATTTTAAAATTTTCTAATATAAAATTTGATTTAATGTAGGAATTATTTTAAAGTGGAAAAGTATATAAAATATGTGGAAGAGTTTTTTAAACTAATCGACAAGTACAACGTTAAAATAAGAGAATTCGAGGTTGAATTAGGGAAAAGCAAAATAATATGCAGGGATGTTATACCTAAAGAAGAAGTGATTGAGAAAGTAAAAAAATATGAAGTTACACTTTATTTATACCCAGAATATTTTACGATACAAGGTTTGACAATCTACTCTTCTCAAGATTTCCTTTTGAAGAATTTTGATAAGATAATGAGCATTTTAAAAATCGTAAAGGATAGAATAGTGTTCTTTTATGGTGATGATCTTTATTTACTTGAATTTTTAATTAAACACACTGTAGACAAGGGTTTAAGGATTATAGTTAAGGATAACTGGGTTGTCGTCAATAACCTTATTTACAATCTTTCGTGTGGTGAGAATGGTCTTCTTTCTTTTCTCATGTATCTTCATGAGATTTACAGACCAATTATTGTTGGTAATTGTAGTTTGCTAAATTTTGCTTCCTATTTTATAAATAGAGGAATTGTTGCTTTTCTTGAAGATCATGTATTTATTAATGGAAATGTGATTTCTCCTCCAGACGTGAATGTAATAAACTATGTAGCAACTAAACCACTAAAGAATAGATATGAGATAATTAATCCTCAAATTGATGTCATTTCAAAGATAAAAGAGCTTGAGGAATATTATGAAGGCAAAAGGATCATTATCTCAAGGTCTTCCGTCTCTATTTTTTAGGATACAAGAATATTTCTTAGTATGGATTACTCAGATGTTGTTGAGGAGGTCTCTAAATCTGTCGTGACTATCTTAACTAAGTCGCTAACATTAGACGAGTTTTTTATGCCTTCAGTCGCTGAAGGTCCAGGTTCTGGGTTTAGTGTAGGCAATGGTTTTATAGTTACTTTTTATCACGTTATTCAAAACGCTAGAGACATAGTGATAGTCTAAAGAGATGGTTTCAATAGTAAAGGAGATATTATCGCGGTTAATCCATTTAACGACCATACACTTTTTCCCTACCGATTCAGAACGAAACCTTCAAAAATTGACAAAAAAGTTGAAACTCCGGTAGATCTTATTTCTGGGATAAACGAAGCTAGTTGAGATAAAATAGAATTTAAGATAATTAGAGGAAAGAACAAGTATAACGTAAAGTCGAAACCATATATACTGGCTGATGTATCATGATTAAGATAAAAGTATAGTCTTTGCGTTTTTAGCAATTATTTCTTTTAATTCTTCCGCTATCCTGCAATCTCCATTACCAGCTCTTTCTATTTCATCTTCTTTTTCTTTTAATTCTTTTATCTTCTGTTGTATTCTGTTATACTCTTGTTGGGGAATTATTGTTGTTACTAAATTAGCTTCTCTATGTACGGCTCCAATAGCAGCTGCTACAGACATGGCTTTTCTTCCCCCAGTAAAATCCACAAAGTCACCTTTACTGATTTTGTCAAATACAGCTTTCCTAAATAAATCATAATCGCTTTTGCTTGTTATATCGCTTATGTTTACCGGTATATCTACAATTTCCGCAGGAATTTTCATACAAGCAAAAAGTGCCTTAACCAATTTCCAAGCAAATTCGACGTCCTTATCTCTCGTCCTTATTATATAAACTTCTGAAATCTCAGCCTTTTCTGGGTTTTCAGCTTCGTAATTGCCATTTATCAAGTTTGTGTATGTTTCAAAAATCCCCCCTGGAGAAGTTCCTAGAGTTGCGATTAATTTCATAGATACAGAATAGAAAAAGAATTTATAAACCTATCACTTTAGGAACATTTTTCTCAAATGGTGGATATATAAC
>NZ_DBPRYF010000036.1:0-22867 GCF_059755235.1 Sulfurisphaera sp. | reverse complement strand
ATAAATAGTAGGACTTATCATGGTTTTCTTGTTGCCCCCATTAATCAGCCTCACAAGAGATATGTAATCTTATCTAAGTTTGAGGATTTTATTCAAGTAGACGGAGAAGAGTACCCTATAAATACTAATAGATACCCAGATGTATACTATCCTCAAGGGTACAAGTATTTAGTTGATTTCAAATGGGAAAAGAACTATGTAAAATGGGTTTATGATTATGGAAAGACTAAATTAGAAAAGACTTTGATCGTTCATAATTATGAAAACGCGATAACTGTTAATTATAAGGCTGAAAAAGGTGATTTGAAAATCTGTCCATTGATCACCTTTAGAAGTCATCATTTGGTAACAGAGAAAGGGACATACTTTGACACTTTAGTTGAAGGAAATAAAATAAGTATTATGAAAGACAATGTACCTATTCTTCACCTTGTCATAAATAGCAAAAAGTTAAAAATAGAGCCAACGGGATATTGGTACTACAATTTCTTTTACGTATTGGATTATGAGAGAGGGAACAACCACAAAGAAGACTTATACAATCCACTCTGCATTTACACCGATAATGAAGCTTCAATTATAGCTTATTATGATAAAGCCAGTGCAGTTAAGGAAGAGGACTCACCGGCAGATCTTCTAAGGCTTATGAGTATAGCCTCTAAAGACTTTGTAGTAAAAGGTAAAAATGGATGGGCAATAATAGCAGGATATCATTGGTTTGATGAATGGGGGAGAGATACTTTTATTTCAATGGAAGGACTTCTTTTACTCAACAATTTATATGAACAAGCAAGAGATATAATATCTCGTTATTTAAGCTATGAGAATAAAGGACTATTACCCAATCACATTACAGCTGACGGAGAGCCCATGTATATGGGAATAGATATCAGTTTATGGGCTATTAATGCTATTTACTCGTTCTATTCCTACACAAAGGACAAGGAGTTCATAAAGAAGATTTACCCAACCCTTCAAAATATTATAGAGAATTATGCAAAGGGTAACGGAATAGTTTACATGAAAGATGGTCTTTTATTCCATCATGGTGCTCCTAGGACATGGATGGATGCTTCATATAATAGTCATATAGTTACACCAAGAGAAGGAGCTGCTGTAGAGACTAATGCTTTGTTTTACAATGACTTAATGATTATGGATTATTTTTCTAAAAACGTAGTAAATGACAAAAATACGTATTATGGAGAGTTAGCTGAAAAAGTAAGGAATAATTTTAATGAGAAATTTGTTACTAGCTGGGGCGCTTACGACTACTTAGATCCCTATATGATCCCAGATAATTCAATAAGACCTAATCAAATATTTGCGCTTTCTTTGCCATTTCCAATAATTGATGAGAAAATTGGTAAAATTATGCTAAGTACAGTAGAGAATGAGCTTCTTAGGCCATTTGGGCTAAGCACCCTGTCCAGAAGAGATCCCAAGTATAAGCCAATATATAGGGGGGATAAAAAAAGTAGGGATGAGGCATATCATAACGGACCTATATGGCCTTGGCTAATAGGTGCTTACATTGACGCAAAGCTGAAAGTTGAAAATGATATTATAGAAAGTAAATTAATTTTAGATGTAATCAGACCTTTATTAGATTACTCAAAGAAGCATAGAGGGTTTATTCCAGAACTTTTTGAAGATGTTCCCCCTTACCTACAAGGAGGGTGCATAGCACAAGCGTGGAGTGTTGCCGAAGTATTTAGATCGTTAAATAAACTTCTTTCTCTTTGACAGTTCAAATTTATAATTTCCAAATCACACATTAATTTAATGTTAATAAAAACTCTCATGCTCACGGATCCTCCTATAGTCTCGACGAGCAGTAAGCTCTTAGAAGCTTTTAAGAAAGTTAATGAAAGAGGAATTGGAAGAGTGATAGTCGTAGATAATGAAATAAAAGGAGTTATTTCGACTAGAGATCTGCTTAATTATGTAGTTGAAAGATGCGAATACGGATGTGATAGAGGCGATATTTTTTCACTTATAAACAAGGATGTTATACATGTTATGACACCTAACCCAGTTTATGTATTTGAAGATGACGACGTACTAGACGCATTAACTTTAATGGTAGCAAGGAATTTCGGTTCTTTGCCAGTTGTTAATATAGAGAAAAAGGTTAGTGGAATTGTAACAGAGAGAGAAATGCTACTTGTTTTCCAAGATCTAGACCAGCTCTTCCCTGTAAAAGAATTTATGACTAGAAGAATAAGCAGTATATATGAAGACGTTCCAATATTTGATGCCACAAGACTAATGATAAAAAGAGGTTTCAGAAGACTACCAGTAATTAACGAAGAAGGAAAGTTGGTTGGCATCGTTACAGCGGCTGATGCGTTAAAGTTACTTACAAAAACTATATTGAAGAATGAGCCAGAAATGTTCTTTTCAAAGAAAGTAAAAGATGTTGCAACAAAAGAGATATATACAATAGATCCAGAGAAGTCTATTAATGAAGCAGCAATGACAATGTTAATGAAAAAGGTGGGTTCACTGCTCATTTTAGATTCCCAAAGTAGGCCAACCGGAATAATTACGGAGAGAGATTTAATAATAGCTCTACATTATCAGCTTCATTTAAAATCAAGTTAAATATTTAAGTCCACAATTATAAATGATCTTAACGTGAGACTAGAAAAAGATATCAAAGTTAGCCAAGACATGGACGTTGTATTTCAGATATTTTCTGACCCGGCCTTTACTATACCTAAAGTCTTCCCTGGTGTTAATTCAATAAAAACTGAAGGAGAGAAATTCGAAGCTGAGGGAAAGTTCTTTACAGTTTCATATAAAGTAAAAGGAAGAGTGTATATAGGAGTTAATGAGATTAGATTTATTTATGATAGTGATAAAGGGAGCGGAACTCTTTATGTAAAAAAGAAAGATGAAAATACTTTACAAATAATCTTAGATCATGGCAGTTCCCTTTATGGCAACCTTGGCAAAAGGTTTGTCTCATCTAACCTAGATAATTTAGCTAAAAACATAGATGAGATAATTAGATTAGAGAGGATTAAACGTAAAATCTAAACCAACATTTTCTATTTATGGACATAATTTTCTCAGAAAAAGCCCCAAAGCCAATTGGTCCATACTCTCAAGCGGTAAAGATAGGAAATACGGTCTATGTATCTGGTCAAATTCCAGTAGATCCAAAGACAGGCGACGTGATTAAAGGAGATATAAAGGTACAAACAAAGCAGGTATTAGAAAATATCAAAGAGATATTGTCAGCTGCGGGTTGTTCTCTTAAAGACGTTGCAATGAGCTTTGTCTTTCTTAAAGACATGAATATGTTCTCTGATTTTAACAATGTCTACGCTGAATATTTTAAGGATAACCCTCCTGCAAGAGTAACAGTAGAAGTATCAAGATTACCAAAAGACGTTTTAATAGAAATAGCAGTTATATGCTCGAAAGGTTAAGAAAAAATTTTTTTCATTAGTTTTTCTACGTGGGGGCATTCATGTATGCCTTTCTTTATATCGCTATGACTTCCATGTTCAACGCAAGCCGCTGAAATTGGAACTCCTTCTAGGAACATTATCGACGCTTCGTCGTCTTCTACTATCTTGTAGAACGCCCCGTCAAACGTTATCCTATATTGTATTTCCGCCATGGTATATCACTCATTTATAGGCTGTTTTTTATTTAATAAAATATTCAGAACATCCTTATAAGCTTTTTGGTTCTTAAATGTAAGCTTTTGTAGGATTTTCATTAACTGGCAAATCGTAATTATATTTCATTATCATTGTCAACTCCCTGCTTATCTCTTCCATTGTAATATCTCCTCTTAATCCTCTTTCAATAACTTCCCTAAACTCCTCTGGTACATAATCTAATCTCGGTTCTGCTAAGTAAAAGTCCTTCAGTGAATTCTCTCTCTTCTCTGGTGTTGTTACCGCTTCTTCTAATTCTCTCTCCAGCCATTCTGGGAATGGGAAGTTGTTTGTAAGTGCTACGTAAAGAGAGACTGCAAAGGAATAAATATCAAATTTATATTCTGCCTTTCCTCCAAGTCTTTGTAATGGGTGTGCATAATAAGGTGTATAGTGTATTACTGGAATATTTACCCTTACGGCAGATCCTAAATCAGAGATTTTTGGTATAATATCCTCTTTTAACAGTGCTTCTAGTGCTTCTTCGCCAAATTTTGGAAGTTTTCTGTTGAAGAGTATATTAGACGGCTTTATGTCACAATGTACAAATCCACTTTTATGTATGTGAATTATTGCATTAGCTAATTTACTAAACATTACCGCAACTATTTGAGGCCATTTGCTAGAGTGGCGTAGTGTTGAATATTCTTGATTAACTAAAATTTCTCTTAAATCACCCCCTTCCATATATTCCATTACTACTGAGGGTGGGGAAGAATAGTAATCGGAAAAGTTTTCATCAACAAAACTAGCAAGTATCCTTACAAGGTACTTTGATCCCTTTGAGATCTCTTGCATTTTAGCTATTTCATAGAGTAATTCGTCATATCTAAACTCTTTTTTAATAACTTTCATAGCGAACTTTTTCAGATTTTTCTCTACCAGCAGTACGAAACCCATTCCTCCAGTTCCAATGACTTTTTCCACTTTGTACCCATAAAGAACATATCCTACCCATGAGTTTGGGTCAAATTCCTCAGCAGGTATGTATAGCTCATAGGTTTTGATCTTATTACAAGCCTCTATTACCCCCTCTCTGCAAGCAAATAAGAACTCTTTCTTTGCATTTGATGAGGCATTGAACCTCTCTAATGCTAGTCCCTTAAGATATGCAGTTTGGGCATTTCTTCTGATTTTCTCTGCTTCTTCAAGGAGGTCTAGAGCTTTTTTATATTCCTCAGCGTGAATGTAGGCATTTGCCAAAGCCAACATGTTGGTGAAATCTCTCCTTCTTTTAAGGGCCTCTTCAAAATACTTTACTGCCTCTTTGTAATTCTTTTTGTTTAAGAAATACCATCCAAGTTTCAAAGCAGGCGCATCGTAAGTAGGCAAAGTAGATAAAGCCTCAAAAAGTAGTTTCACGTTATTTTCAACTTCAAATTCATCTATCAGCTTGTTTACTTTATCTCTTAATTTCTTCTCTAACTCTCTATATTTTATTTCTGAAAAGAAAGAGTAAATTTTTAATGCCTCTAGCTCTTCCCCTATTTTCTCAAAGCACTCTGCTGCAGCTAATGACTCCTCTGGATACTTGGAGTCTAGTTGCCTATATAGTTCAGTCGCTTCTTTACATTTTCCAAGTTTAGATAAGCTGATTATTGCTCTTCTCTTTATTTCGTCTGACGAAGGATCCGACTTTAACATATAATTTACTAAATCATAACTAATGTCCATTAACTCAAGGAGTTGCTTTTTATTACTTTTCAAAACGGGAATTCCTTGCACTAACAGATACTCACCATTGACTATCTCATTCTCTAACTTGTCAAAGTGTAACACTATCATGTCCTCTGAGGAAAATACATAACCATTCAGTTGAGGAATTTTCCCAGATAAAATTGCATTAAGAAGCCCGTTCAGCTTTTTACTGTCATATACAGGTTTTGAAGTCACTTTTACTTTTCCGTTATCGTATTTTATCTCATAACCAATGTTATCCTTTAGTTTTAATTTTCCATCCCATTCTCTGAGTGTTCCATCTAAGTAGAGATAAGTCTTGTCTTCTTTAGTGAATGCAAAATACATGCTTAAATGCTTATGTATTATCTTATTTAATTTACCAGTTAATAATACTATTTAAAACGCTTGCTTAAATTTATGGAGATATTATTAACGCCAAGTCTTTTAAATCTTTCATTTAACCACTTTGCGAACTCTTCTCTTCTCTCCATTGCAAACTCATATACCAACTCCTTATAGTCAACATTGACTTCTGTATTAGAAACTGACCTCCTTCTCGTCAGAAGTTATAATATTTTTTTCTTCCTTTATTCTGCTATTTTATCTAGAAGTCATTAAAAATTTATACTAAACATTAGACAATAAATTAGGGTTGTTAAGTGAAGACACACAAATATAACCCTCCCTGGAACAAATAAAAACCCTCCAGCTTAAGAGAAAACTAAACCAGACGATCTTTTAGAGACTTTGAAATCTGCAATTAAAAAAGTTGTTTTGGTAAGATTTAGGAATGGTCTTGATTATGTCGGTACATTAGAACCAATCAATAATGAAATGGACATAATACTGAAAGATTGTGCACAACTTGACAAAATTACGTCCGACCCTATTAAAAAATACGGAAGATTGGTGGTAAGAGGAAATAACGTAGAATTCATAGACATAAACTACACACCATCTGAAGGGAAATAAAAACATAAAGTCACTCCTTTCTTTTTATACCATGCGTAGCCCCATTGCTTTGCCTTTTCACATTCTTAATGTTTAAAATTAAACACTTTGTGAATCAAGCATATCAATTCCTTCGGCTGTGTCCCGTATGTTTTACATTAAGGAAAACCGCTGTTTCGTGCAACGTATGTTTTAAATTTAAACATAGACAGAGAAACGCTCTAAATCTACTATCGTTTGTTTCCGAATAAAACTAGATTTTATCTTGTGTATGTCTAAACAACTATATTTTTACCTATTTTAATGTCCTTCTTTTCTTCTAGAAGCAGTTAGTAGCTCACTTTTCTAACGATTAATGCGTTACCAAGGATTGGATCTTTTCAAAGCTTGAAGAGAAACGTTTATTAGAAGGATCGATAAAATATAAGTTGAACGGGCGGGGGATTCAGACCTAGCCTGCCTCTTCACGATTCTGCTTCCAAGATGTTCAACATGTCCCCCGTCCCCGATAAATTGTTGTCTTCTGATTTAAAAACCTTTTCTCATTCTATATGAAAATGCAAGATTTTACTAAGCTGCACTGTCGCCTAGCAGTTGTTTTCCATTTGACACCCCTTAGTGTTTAATTTTAACACTTAGTGTTATTTGTGTAGCAATTTTTCTTGTGTGTTATACTGTATGTTTAAAATTAGACACTTAGTCCGATCGATCTAGCTTTTTTGCATTTTTTTAACTTGATGTTTAAATTTGAACATTGGGTTACCAATATTGGTAACCAAAGTTGCATCGATAGAAAAACTGCTTTATTGCAGAGATGCCCCCTACTGACCGTAGTCTGTGGGATTGCTGAACTCGGGAGAGTTATATACACTGTCTTACTTCCCGTGTTTAACACGAGCATTACCTAGGGACATTACCAAGTTGTTTAACTAGATATTTTATTAACTTCCTTTTGAAATAATTACTTCTGTGATAACAATGTCAATCCTAGATCTACTAAAAAACCTGATTTGTTCTAGCCCTAGAATATCTAATAATTCATCTAATAACTAATGCAATAGGAAAAAGCAAAAACCTATTTATTACGGCTAGATACTCGGTAATGGTGGTTTATCAATGACTGAGCATTGTATTAAGCTCACGGTTTAGACCAGGTAAGAAAAGAACTTTGATTTAGAGGTTTTTCACACCCGCCTAAACTACTTCTTTCACTTTTCCATTAGCGGTGAAAAAACAACTACTAATCACAACAAAATTAGACTGACTTCTCTAGCCCTTAAGAGGAAGGCCGAACGCCGGTATAAAGAGCTATGGGAATATGCCCTATCATGATGATGAGTCTGATGACTAGTCCTAACGTAATAATTTTATTAATATTATCTTTTGTTTTGATGTCTGTTTTTAATCAACTATATATCTTGGTCTTGGCTGACCTTCTCTCTGCCTTTAAAGGCAAGGCTTTCAGTTGTAAGTCCCTTTTGCTTATCAGGGTATAATGATATTTTCTTGTGACCTTGATATCAAAAAGTACCAACATAACATTTCGTCATAATCATGTTTTTGTAAGATTTGGAATGCGAGTAGCAAAAATGCAAATGTTAAATGGAGGGGTGGGTGGGGGTTCTCGTAATTTTTAGCTAAATTTTACCCCGGTAAAACATTTTGCAACTGTTAAAATGCAATTTGCAATAGCAAATGCGGACGCAATACAAAATGCGAAATAAATTGAAATAGTAGAAGACAGATAGAGCTATCTGCGAATATGTTCTAACTGAACTTTTCATTTTACGCTAGGTTCCATTAAACAAATGAGAGGATCTTATCACCTATAATCATGTTTATTGTTTGTTACATTTTTTGTTTGCTTCTCACAAAGACACTAGTAACTGTGTATAATCAGAAAAAGAGGGGGGTACTGGTCTCGTAAAATTAGCGTCTTTTTGATTTTGAATAGGGTTTTGTGATTTGAATAGATCTTGGAAACAAAATTAGCTTTTTTGTCGATGTTAGAAACATCAGACATTATAACAGACATAAATTAAGGGAATCAAAAAAGGCGTAAGTACTTTTCGACAACAAACGTGAGAGAAATATATGCCTTCTACCTATTGATACTTTTTAGGTATCTATAGAAAATTCCCTATCAATTTTATATAGGTATATCAGTTGATAAAGCATCTTTTATTTTTTCATGTATAACGTAGTCGACAAATTCTTCCTTTATTTTCTCAGTTTCTTTAGGAATATTAATCCCGGTCTTGTCTATTCCCTCTACTCCTTTTAATTTTTCTAACACACAAAAATTAGGGTTAAAATAGTTTTTAAGGTATTATCATGAACTTTTTCATTTCTTAAGAAGTTCTTCTATTCTTTGATTATATTTTTTCAAAACTTCATCTATCTCTTTTTCAGCTTCTTCATAGATTTTAACTAATTCAACAATTTTTTCCGAAACTGCAGTGCCTCCAGCCCCTTTACCTCCTTTATGCATCTCTATCCCTCCTAAGTAGCCATTTACTTTTCTTATGTATTCCCATGCAAATTTATAAGACACATGCATCTTTTTAGCAGCTGTAGATATCGAGCCAGTTTCTATAACGTCCTTAATTAAGGATATTCCTCCTTTTCCAATTACAGGTTTTCCATCATCATTTTCTATCCACAGTTTAAACCTAAACTTCATAAATCTAAACCTTGAGGATATATTAGCTTCATTATATTATCAATTTTTTGTTTTGCATCTTCTAAGTCTATGCTAACGAAATTCACATGACCGAGCTTTCTCCTTTTTCTCACTTCTCCTTTTCCGTACCAATATACCTTACCATAGCGAAGAACATCTGGGGGTATGTTGTTAGTTCCTAAAATGTTTACCATTCCTCCATAAGACAAAAGATCTGTAGATCCTAATTCAAGATCAGTTAATGCCCTTATATGTTGTTCAAACTGTGATACAAAAGCAGAATCCAAAGTATAATGTCCAGTATTGTGGACTCTAGGAGCAAACTCGTTGACGAGGATTTCTTTACCCCTAACAAAGAACTCAATACCTATAGTGCCAACGTAGCCAAGAGATTCCATTAGTTTTTTTGCAATTTCCGCAAATCTAGGGTCTCTAAAAGGTCCGTAGTTATAAATAAGAATCCCTTTTTCATTATAATTAAAAGTAGGTGGATAAGACTTAAAGTTCCCATTTCTATCCCTAACTGCAATTATTGATGCCTCGTAGTCGAAATTTACAAACTCTTCAACAACAAACTTACATTTCATATCTTTTAGGAAAGAGTATTTATCAGCATCATTTCTAATGAAATATTGTCCCTTTCCGTCATAACCCCCTCTACTTTGCTTAATAACCCCGACATTGTTAAACTCATCTTTCAGTATTTTTAACGCTTCCTCACCATCATTTGCTACATAAAAGCGTGGTGTTGGTAAGCCATGATCTTTGTAGTATATTTTTTCTTTCCATCTTTCTCTTTTTAATTCGACAGAGTTTAGTCTAGGGAGTAATTTACCCTGGTCTTCCGCATATTGTAAGGCTTCTTCTTTAACATGTTCAAACTCAAAAGTTACTACGTCTACTTCATCTATCATCTTCTTATATTCATCTGGGGTAAAACACTTATCTGCAATTTTACATGCTGGTGCGTCCATCTCGTCCATAACGTAAAAAGTGAATGGATACTTTCTTCCTTCTAAAATCATCATCCAACCTAATTGCCCTCCTCCTAGAATCCCTATTTTACTCAAGTTTTGTGTTAAGGACTTCATTCTTCATATCCTCCATGAATTTCTTAACTTTTTCAGCAATATTAGGATATTTTATTCCTAAAATCCTTAATGCTAGAAGGGCAGCATTTTTTGAATTACCTATAGCTACTGTAGCCACTGGAACTCCATAAGGCATTTGAACAATAGAAAGGAGAGAATCTAAGCCATTAAGGTTTTTAGATGGCACTGGAACACCTATAACGGGTAAATGGGTTAAAGAAGCAGTCATCCCGGGTAAATGGGCTGCACCACCAGCACCAGCAATAATCACTTCAATTCCCCTTTCTTCCGCAGACTTAGCGAACTCTACCATAAACTCCGGAGTTCTGTGAGCTGAAACTACTCTAGTTTCAACCTCAACTCCAAATTGTTTTAATAGTTCAACTGCATCTTTCATATATTCCCAGTCTGATTTGCTTCCCATTATCACAGCAACTTTAGGCATAAGATACATAGATGTTAAGAGTATATTAGAGTTATTTTGATCAATCTTTTCTCTTTTTATGATAAAATTCTTCATTATTTAACAGTTAATAATATATGTACGTAAAGAGATATAAGGAAAATATTTTATTTTTATTTTTCTAAACTATGCTATGCCTTTTGCTAGGTGTTACATGTGCAAAAACATGTGTGGGTTAATTACTACTGTTGAAGGTAAAACAGTTAGAGTTTCACCCAACAAAAATCACCCTCAACCTGGAATATGTGGTAGAGGTGCTGCTGGCCCTTATTTGTTAACTCATCCAGATAGACTAAAGAACCCTTTAATTAAAAAAGATGATAAACTAGTACCGGTAGACTGGGATATTGCTTTAAATGAAGTAGTTAAAGTACTTAAGGAGCTAAGAGATGAGGGCCACCCTGAGTATTTAGCGATAGCATTTCATGATTATGGAAAAGAACTTCTTGAAAGGTTTGCTAACCTCTATGGTACTCCTAATCTAATAGGGCACGAATCTGTTTGTCATGGTCCTAGAACAGTTGCTGCTGAACTAGTTTTAGGAGCGGAAGGTCCTAGAAGTATTGACCCAGATTATCCAAACTCGAAATTTGTAGTATTTATAGGAAGAAATCCGTTAGAAGGAATAGTCCCAGATATTGTTAGAAGGATTGATGAAGGAAGGAAAAACGGTTTGAAAATTGCTGTAATCGATCCAAGAAAGTCCGCAATTGCACAAAGATATGCTGATAGATGGATCCCAATAAAACCTGGGTCTGACACAGCTTTCCTTCTTTCAGTAATTTATTACATGATACAAAAGGGTATGTATGATGGAGATTTTCTCAAGAAATATAGTAATGCTGGATTGCTTATCTATGAAGATGATTTAACTCCCACTGGAGAGTATTCTGGGAACTTATTATATGAAGGTGAAATAAATGGAAGAAAAGTCACTACTGCGTTCAAACTTTTAGAGAAAGAAGGAGGAAAAGTTTATTCTAGATTAAAAGATATTACCGGAGTTACATACGATGATGTTAAATATATCGCAGAGAACTTATGGGACAACAGACCTTCAGCGGCTATCGATGATGCTTGGCATACTTCTTTCTCGATAGACTCTACTTACACTTGGATGGCAGCTTTTATTATAAATGCTATGATTGGAAACATAGATAAAAAAGGAGGTTTGATATTTTCTAAAAAGCCAAAAGTAAAGTTATATGATGTTTCCAATATTAAAGCCAAGAGAATTGATAAAATTAGGTATCCATTAACCTATGCAGCTTTTCAAGAGGTTTATAGGGCGATTCTTACTGGAAATCCGTACCCAATTAAAGCATTATTTGTCGTAGGAACTAATTTAGATGGGAGAGACCCTAACTCAGAATTAGTTAGGAAAGCTTTAGAAAAAGTATTTCTTATAGTAGTTGACGTGATGCCCTCAGAAGTTACTGAATTTGCGAACGTTGTTTTAGCTGAATCTACTTATTTTGAAAGAGATGAGTTGCCACTACCAGTTGGCTGGACTTTAGATGGATGGATTGATATTCATGAAAAAACTGTAGAACCGCTTCACGATACTAAGTCTCTGTCATGGATTATGTTAGAGCTTGAACATAGACTTGGGTTATCAAATGACACACTAGAGGACCTGAAAAAGAGAATTTTGTCTCAATTCAAAATTGACGAAAAAGAATTATACGAGAAAGGATGTGCAAAAGTATATGAGAAGGAAATTTACGAAGTATATCCATATAAAGAAAAATTAAATACACCATCTGGTAAGATTGAGGTTTATTCAGAAACACTGAAAAAACATGGATACTATCCTATTCCTACCTATATGGAGAAAAACATATCTCCAAGAGATGTTGATGAGTTTTACTTAGTTAGTGGTCACACGTTATATCACACGCAAGATAGTATAACTTTTGACATACCTACATTAATTAGAATTCAACCAGACAATCCAGTGATGATAAATTCACAAAAAGCTCAAATTCTAGGCATTAAGGATAATGAAGAGGTAGACTTAATTTCATTAACCACTGGGGCTAAAGTCTCATGCAAGGTGAAAGTAAGTGACTCAATAAGAGATGATACAGTATTTACTTATTTCGGCTTTGGAAGACATTCTAAGGGCGAAAGATTTGCCTATGGCCATGGATTTGATGTCAACAGCTTAGTTAGTGACCAACTCACAGATCCTATATCTGGAAGTGTTGCCCAATCACTGAATATAGTTAAAATAAGAAAAAGAAAATCTATGTAGCTTTAACACTACGTGTAAAAGTGTCTACTAATTAATAGTTATTCTTTGAATAGTCATTTTTGAAGATATTATATATTAAATAACTAATTTATTTGTTTAAGTGATTTAATTATACATAGTACTCCTATTTTCTTAGCGTATTAACGTTACTAAGTATAAAGGCATTAACACGGTAGTTGGAGAGTAGTTTTAAATAGATTTTTATAGTAATAAAATTGTGGAGTTTACGCTTTTAAGAGGGCCAGAAGAATTACTAGTTTCAATACTAAAAGATGAAACGTTGAGCGAATACGGGATTTCGATTCAAAACGATGAATTCTCTATTAAGCTTTTAGGTATTAACATCCACGGAAAATTTACAAAAAAAATTGAAAATAATTCTATAACTTTTATTTTTTTAAGTAAAATTGCAGGAGCTAAAATGACCTTATCTATATCTAAATACGATGAATACTCGAGTAAGTTAAGAGTAAATATTGATAGCTGGGGAATATTAGGAGGATTATTAAAGAGGAAACTTAATGAAATAATGTTGAACTTTATAATTGACGTAGAGTTTAAAGCAAAAAAGTATGTCTCCCTTGAAAAAAAGTTGTTTGTAAAAATGCAGACTAATTATAAAGGATTGAAAGAGTTAATAAATAAACTATCAGACTATTCTTCTAATTATTACTTTTTGATTATAAACAAAAGTTACGTGGTTGAGATTGTTAATGGTATACCGTTAGCTGGAGAGGAGCTAGAGGAATATTGTAAGGATATGTGCAGTGTAGAACTCTATGAGTTGAAGCCCTTGGGAAACAGTTAAATTAAGGGAGAAAATCAAGGGCTAATTTTCGCTTTAATGATAAAATTAAATATTTCTAAACACTAACAAAACTTGTTTAATGACGAAAAATCTACAAACTCAACGATCTCTGATATTATTCTTACATGCTCCTATGAAACTATAATTATTCTGTAGAAAAAGCTGTATGAAACTCCCCTTGATGATGCACTATGCGCGGAGGGAGGAGTTAACAGCAATCTCAAAGTTGAGCCTCCATGGCGTTGGACTCGACTGAGCTCCATGCGGTGTGGTTGATGCAGGTGATACCACACCTAGGGCTAACCCAGACCATGGAATTAAAAGTATTGAGAAATAACTAGAAATGACATAGTCGGGGAAACGCTAATTTTTCCAAATGCGATAAATTTAATTCCACAAGCTGGGATTAGTACATACGAAACTTTAACCCAAATTCTATTTAAGACTTTTAAAGCAAGATATTACTTGATGGATGTTTACTCAGAGGAGGAGTTATTTAAAGTTATAAAGGAATCATACGTTAACTCAAGAAAGATTCAAATTCTGGGCAGAGGTCATCATGCAAAAAAAGGAGAAGCGGACGAATTTATTTACACAAGAAAAATGAACTGGTACGAAATAAAAAATGGTAAAGTAATAGGATTGGCAGGGGCAGATGTAACAAAGATTAGAAAGGAGGCAAGTGAACAAGGTCTACTTTTCCCAACTTTATATGATGGCACTTTAGGTGGGTTACTTGCTACTAATGAACCTTCTCCTCTTTCCACAACCTATGGAAAGCCCAGAGACTTTACAACAGATGTTAGAGTCCTTACTCCTTATGGTGGAGTTAAATGGAATTTCCTAATTGGTTCGCGTGGAATACTTGGTGCTATATCAAGAGCTGAAATGAAGCTTTTCCCTAAACCCCAGAAAGTAATTACTTATGAGAAAGCGAACGTAGAGGATTATGAGATTAAAAAACTCATAGACCTTTCTCCGTTAGTACTTCTAGTGGATTATGATACAGAGAAGTTTAATGTTCACGCTTCTTTTGAAGAAGATAAAAATGTAGGAAATAACTACACTAAAGACGAAGGTGTACCAGTGGTTGAAGTTATAGATGAAAGCAAAGAGGTAATAGTTGAGGGAGACTCCTTCTCAGATTTTGAAAATGTAGTAAAGATTTCAAAACCGCAATATGCTTATTGGGTTTATAAGTCAAATATATTTAAGCTATACGACGCAGATGTAGATTCTCTATCAAAGGCTGGGATAAAATACTATACTAGGGACTACCCTAAGGAAGTATACCTAAAGCTTAAGAAGTTACTTGATTATAAGAATATATTTGTATGAGGCATTTCATAATAGATTGTGATACAGCAGAAGACGATATAATGAGTCTATTCATGTTACTTAAAAACGGGGTAAGTGTTGAAGGAGTAACCATAGTTGAAGGAAACATAGGGTATGAAAAAGAAATTAATAACGCTCTGTGGGCTTTGGAGTTTGTAAACAAAAATGTACCGGTTTATCCAGGTAGTGACAGACCTTTAGTTAAATCGTTTAGAAGTGTAGAGGAAGTACACGGCAAAGGAGGAATTGGAGAAGAAATTGTAAAACCAACTAGGTTGAAACCAGAAAACAAGAAAGCAGTCGACGCTATAGTTGAGTTGGCAGATAGATATGCTGGAGAACTAGAGTTCCTTGCAATTTCTCCTTTGACAAACTTAGCTCTAGCATATTTGAAAGACAAAAGTATTGTAGAAAAAATAAAGAAAGTATGGGTTATGGGAGGTACAGCTTGGGGAAGGGGTAACATAACACCAGTGGCTGAATATAATATTTGGGTAGACCCGGATGCAGCGAAAATTGTGTTTAATGCAGGTTTTGATATAACAATGGTACCCTGGGATGTAATAGTTAATTACCCTATAAACGATGAGGAATGGGAATCAATTAAGAAAATTAATAATAAAATGGCAAAATTTTACGTAAAGATTTACACTCACTATAGAGAGTATTCAATGAAAAACGAAAAAATAGGAGGAACTCCTCACCCAGACTTGATAACTACTTCAGTAGCGTTGAACCGTAATGTGGTAAGTAAGTCAGAAAGACAATATGTTGATGTAGAAAACTGTGACTGTATGACAAGAGGGATAACAGTAATTGATTATCTAGGATTATGGGGTAAGAAACCAAATGTCGAAGTTGTATATGAAATAGATAAGAGAGAATTCTATTCAATGTTAATTGATTTGCTAAATTGGTTTTAGAGATCTATTAGTCTTTTTACACTTTTTCGATCTCCTTAAACAAGAGAACTTAGAATTTTGGAATAAATTTTGATGAAATTATAAGAATAGAAATGATCAAAAGAAAGATCTAAATCTAGTTTTTTGTAATTAAAAGCTCTTTAGATGTAAACTCTTTTTTATCAAAAATTCAGCATTCATATTTTGTACAAACAGAGATTTCCATTTCTCTTATTAAGTCCCTTAGAAACATATAGTGCTTATAGAGTTCTTCCATCCCCTCTTCTGTGATACTAATTATAACATCTCCACCCCCTAAATAAGCCTTCACTGTTATCAATCCCTTTTTCTCTAGTCTTCTTATGTTTCTTATAAGCCGTCTTTTGCTTAATCCAAGGTACTCTCCTATTTCATTAACGCTATGTTCATCCTCTGAAAGTATTGTCAATATTGCTAGTTGAGTAACATTCACAATAATATTTATTCCGTGTAAGTATATAAACGCTTGTAAGCAAGGATACTTTTTCTTTTATTTCTTTATAAAAAGGAATAATATCCCTAGAATTACTGCTAAAATAGAAGAACTTAAGAGGGATAATCTAACTGAAAAAGCTAAAAAACTCGCTAGATACCCTATAGACCAACCTATTTGCTGAAATGTATTTATTAATCCTAACGCTTCTGGGCTTTTTACAGAGCTTTCTTCTAATGCAGAAGGGAGAATTGCTTCCCACAACCCAAAGAAAACGGAAAAGAATGGATTAACATAAACCAAGGAGACGAGAGAGAAGAGAAATAAATACACAGATAAGAAAAATTTCTTGGTAAACCTTGAGTATAGGAAAGTAAAGAAAGCACCTAAAATTTCTGCTAAAGTAGCTAATTCTCCGATCTCCTCATAAGACATTAGATAAGCTTCCTTTAACACGAGATAAATAAAGGGGAGAGTTAAAGCAATAGGTAAAATAACAACTATTGGAATTAAGAATTTGTAGTTTACTCTAATTGCTTGGGAAGGGACGTCTATCTCTTCAAGTCTTATTAAAGGTAAGCCTGTAAAGATCATGAATATCCCTGCAATAATAAATACCTCTCTTAGTCCAAGTAAAGATGCAATAATCCCGCCTATATAAGGAGTGAAGAGTGAAGGAAGGATTGAAATTGCCCATACTATTGATATAGTACCTTTTCCTAGATTGTTCATATAAGAGTAATAACTAGGAAGTGCTAAAAAGAAACCCGAAGCGATGATATAAGAGATAATAATCCACGTCAAAGAATTTGACAACCCCATCATTATCAAACCAATACCAGAGATAACCCCTCCTAATTCCATAGTTTTAACTAACCCAATTTTTCTTGCCAGCTTTCCGCCTATTAGCGGAAATGGAATTGCAAAAATGGTGGAAACTAAGTACACGAGAGTTACGTCATTGACAAACTTAACTACATACAAGGATACAAAAGGATAGTACAGATAGTAGGAAAGTCCCCAGATAAACCAACTTCCAGCAAGTCTTGCAACACTGTTATTCATAAGCATGAAATTTTGTTCTTCCTTTTTATTTTTGACTAAACCAAGGTAATAGAGGATTTATAATGACCTAAAAAGATAAGGATAAAGATTTTTTATGCTTGCTTAAATTACTTATACTGATAGATATGTCTGAAAAACTCTCAGAACAGTTACAACAATTAGGCGAACAGAACCTAGAGGAGAAAGCGGATTATAACATGAGATATTACAAGTACCTTTTTAAGAGAAGTGTTGAAGAACCAGATAAATTCTGGGGTGAACTTGCAAAGGAACTGATTGATTGGTTTGAACCCTGGAAGCAGGCTTTCGTACAAGAGGAAGGATTATTAACTAAATGGTTTGTTGGGGGAAAACTTAACGCTTCTTATAACGCAATTGATAGGCATTTAAATTCACCTAGAAAATACAAGGCTGCAATATTCTGGGAGAGTGAAAAAGGAGAGAAGAAAGTAGTTACATACCAAGACTTGTTCTACGAGGTAAATAAGTGGGCTAACGCGTTAAGAGAACTAGGTGTAAAGAAAGGAGATAGAGTAACAATTTACATGCCCTTAACACCGGAAGGAGTTATTGCTAAATTAGCCGTTGCAAGACTTGGAGCTATACATAGCGTAGTCTTTGCAGGCTTTGGAGCACAAGCAATAGCAGATAGAGTCGCAGATGCTGGGGCTAAAGTAGTAATTACAGCAGATGGATATTATAGAAGAGGAAAGATAGTTGAGCTAAAGAAAACTGTCGATGATGCACTAAACATTTTAGGCGACAAAAGCCCAGTTCAAAAAGTCCTTGTATATAAAAGAACTGGAATTGAAATACCCTTCAAAGAAGGAAGAGACGTTTATTTTGATGAAGTTGGGAAATACAAGTACATTGAACCAGAACCTGTTGAGGCTACAGACCCTCTCTTCATCCTTTACACTTCCGGAACAACTGGGAAGCCAAAAGGAATCGTACATAGCACTGGCGGATACTTAGTTGGAACCGCTGTAATGCTGTTGTGGAGCTACGGGTTAAGCCAAGAAAACGACGTTCTGTTCAATACCTCTGATATTGGTTGGATTGTGGGTCATTCATATATAACTTACTCGCCTTTAGTCATGGGAAGGAGTATAGTTATTTATGAGAGTGCACCAGATTATCCCTATCCAGATAAATGGGCTGAGATGATAGAGAAATATAGAACTACAACTTTTGGCACTTCAGCAACAGCAATAAGAACACTAATGAAGTATGGCGAAGATTATGTTAAACAGCACGACCTTTCCTCTTTGAGAATTATTGTGACCAACGGTGAGCCATTAAATTATGCACCATGGAAATGGGGATTAGAAGTTGTTGGACAAGGAAAAGTATTCATGTCCCATCAGTGGTGGCAGACCGAAACTGGCGGACCTAACATTGGTTATATCCCCGGTGTGGTATATTTACCAATGAAGTCTGGTCCTGCAGTAGGTTTTGCTTTACCCGGAAACAAAGTAACAGTGCTCAACGACGAGGGTAAAGAAACGAAACCAAGAGAAAGAGGGTACCTAGTGATGTTGCCTCCATTCCCACCAATGATGATGATTGGTATGTGGAATGATCCGGGTAATGAAAGGTTAAAGAAAACTTACTTCAGCAAATTCCATGGAGTTTACTATCCTGGTGATTATGCTATGATAGATGAAGACGGTTATATATGGGTCATGGGTAGAGCAGATGAGACAATTAAAGTTGCCGCACATAGAATTGGAGCTGGAGAAGTTGAGTCAATTGTTACCTCTCATCCAGCTGTAGCAGAGGCAGCTGCTATAGGAATCCCAGACCCAGTAAAAGGTGAAGCTGTCCATCTATTTATCGTGCTAAAAGTTGGTTACAAACCATCACCACAATTAGCAAAGGAGATTCAAGAACATGTAAGAAAGTACATGGGAGCAATTGTTACACCAGAAGTCCACTTTGTTGATAAGTTACCAAAGACCAGGTCTGGCAAAGTGATGAGAAGAGTGATAAAGGCAGTGATGATGGGACAAGGTACTGGAGACGTATCGACATTAGAAGATGAAGCCTCAATGGATGAGATAAAGAAGGCAGTAGAAGAGTTTAAGAAATCATTAAATCAGTGATTTTTTATTTACTTATTGTTGTTTGTCTATGTCCAGAATAATTTTAACTTCAGATTACTCAACGTTTTATTCTTTACCACCCTTACCTTCTCGCTTATTACCCTTCTATAAAAAAGCAAAGTATCCGCCTTACGGCTTAAGAAAAGTAGAAGCTATAACGCAAGGAAAAATAATTCCTCCAGAGAAATTACCAAAAACCAACGAGGGTATTTTAGGTATTTACGTTAATGACCCTCTAGGTTTAAGTGAGGTAGCACAAGGTTTAAGGAGAATTTTCGGAGATGAACCTAACTACGTTTCTTCATTTAGAGCATTTGTTGAAAAAATAAAGACTTTGAAAGAAGAAGGAGGGATTAAGATCATAGTTGGTGGTCCAGGAGCTTGGGAATTAACTGAAGAAGATTGGATAGATCACGTATTGTTGGGAGAGGCTGAAAAAACTTTACCAGAAATCATCAAGAAGATAGAAGAGGAAGAGGGAGATCTACCAAAGGTAATTTATGGAGAAAGCGTCGACAAATTTTATCCTATAAGGTCTCCATCAGCAATGGCTGAAGTAGAGGTAATGCGAAAAGATAGGAAGATTTCTCTTGACGTTGTAAAGAAAGAACTGGAAATACAGTCAAAGTATCACGGTTATGTGAACTTAATTTCTCAAGACTTGTTTTCTTATGGCGATGGTTTAATAGATCTCCTCAGGCTAAGTTCTTCTTACGGTAAAGTTATCTTTTCTAATATTTCTGTTATTTCCTCGCTTACAGTAGACCTAGGAAAAATTAAGGAGATACTAAGATTAAATGAGAACAACTGGAGGTCACCAGTTCTAAGTTCTAAACCCGGAAGTTGCATCTATAAAGTTGAAAAGGAAGTGCTAGTGGAACTAAACAAGAATTTTATATATCCTATGATCCATACAGATCCTTACAATGTTTATGATTTAATGAATTACAAGTGTATAATTATACCAATTCCTTCTAGCGAAGACGAGGAAATTTATAAAATACTTTACGACGTCTGGCTTTATGATAAGAAAATTGTTAAAATACCTTTCTCTAGTCCCATTGATTATATTTTACGCAAGAACTTGGAAACTAGAGGAGAGTATTTAAGAAAGCTTAAGCTCAACACTCCTTTCTTTGTGTTTAAGCTACTTTCTTTTCTTGTTAGGTCTGTTTTCTTTTGATTAAGCTTAGTACAATTCCAAATGCGATTATCCCCATAACTCCAGCAAATATGTAAGCATAAGAGTAATGTATTTGATAAAGAAATCCCATTGCTGTGTTTCCTATTAAAACTCCAATGCTTCTCCCAAAGGACAATGCTCCCATTGCCGTTCCAGCTTCTCCCTTTGAAACTTTAGAAATTATAGTTGGCTCAAAAGTCTCTGTTGAAGCAACAGCAATCCCCATAGTTGCTGAAAGAGGATAAATAGCTACTATACCAAGTGGTGAGAGAAAAGCATAACCAATACTCACTAGCCCGCCCAACAGGTAGCCTAAAAACGCTAGACCACTGTACTCACTTAAGCGTATTTTTCCGAAAACATATCCAAATAAAGCTGAGGAAAGAAGGAAAACTCCGTAAGTTAGTGTTGCTAAATAAAACTCGTGAGTAAATTCTTCAGTAGTTATTATTGGAAATCCAAAGCTGTATTGGGTAAAGGCAAAGAACATTGTTGATACAACAATGGTTAAAGCAACTTTACCAGGTTTTCTGGGTTCTCCCTTCTTACCAGCCTTTACCAAAGCTAAAAACACAGTTGAAATAACAAGAAAGATTGCGGTAAATATCAGAATTACAGTAGCCTTTACTCCAAAATATAAAGCAATGGTCAAATAAGTTACTGCTAATGTAGCACCTGCAATGTCTAAAGCGTGAAGTATTCCATAAGCTTCTTTTCTTTCACTTTCTTCAGTAACTTCAGATAACATTGCCCTTCTCGCAGGTGTCCTAAAATTTCTAAACCACCAACCAAACATGAAAAGGAATAAAGCTTCAACATAGTTTGTTGCTAAACCAGTAAAAGATAAAATCACGATAAGGGAGTTCCCGATTATTGCAATTAATTTTCTTCCGTACTTGTCTGCCAAATACCCTCCTAGAATAGACATTAAACTTCCTCCACCATAGTTTAAGGCTTCAGCTATTCCATAAAGGAAAATTGGGGCGTGAAAGTAAAACACAAAAATTATAGGAAAAGAAGCCACTGCAGCTTGATAACCTAAATCTGCAAAAAATGCTGAAAATGAAATTTTAAGTACTTCTCCCCTTCTTTTTAAAACCATGCCTTTATGTTTGCATATTAGATAATAAGCATGATTAGCATCTTAAAGAATGTTTTCCGCTCAATTTAAGATGTCTTCTAGAGACTTTTGTTAGTCAATAATTCACGATCATGATTACTTTAATCTTAACTAAAAGCGGATATATTTACGTTATACTCACTTTGGCTTAGAAAGTTAAACCTATCAAATAGGCAGTATCCTTTTAGTTTTTTATTGAATTATCAGAATTTTATGTTCTCTAGCATAGATACGTCAAGACTATAATTAGTTTATCTTCAGTTTTACTATTTTTCTCCTTGACGTCAATCTATGAAATTTTTAGTTGTTTTTTAAATAGAAGAAAATCAGGGAGGTTTAGGGTTATATTAGCTAATTCTTTTATAAATAGAAAAGATGTTCTAAGTGTTAATCAAAAAAGGTTTGAATAATTTTATATTTTGAATTGTTTTCAGATTTATAAAAGTTGATCTGAACAAAGATCTTATGATTACAATTTAAGATACATAAAAATGATAACAAGGATTATAAAGACCATACACAGCTTTGTAGAAATCCTTATAGTTATTTAGGGAGTTCCTTAGATTTATGACTTATCATATTATAACTAAAATCTCGCAATTCATAATGAAATCAAAGGAACATAAGTCAATCTAACTAGCATTTTATTGAGAATTTTTACAGAGTCAGAGTATACATAAAATTTAAATTCACTTTCTACATTTTCATAATATGAATAGGGAAATAAAAATATTCTCCATTTTAATAGTGTCTGCCATGCTTTTTTCGCTTGTAGCTTCATTTCTAGTATATAACAATCAATTTTTGTCAAAGCCTATTAATGTATACGCTGAACAAGGAAATCCTAATGTCGGAAGTGTAATACATACGCTAGATTTGTTCAATAACACACTCTTAAAAGGTAATGTAGTTGATGTGAAAAATGGATTGCTCCCTGACGCCTTACTTTACGATCCTCAAAACGGCTATATCTATGTTCTATATTTTAATTCAAGCTCAATTTCAATCATCAACCCCTCCACAAACACAATAATAGGCAATATTACTGTAGGACAGTTCCCTGACGCCTTAC
>NZ_DBPRYF010000035.1:0-3395 GCF_059755235.1 Sulfurisphaera sp. | reverse complement strand
TGATTAGCAATTATTTCCTTTCCTTCATCTCCTCATTTTTCAAGTATTTCTATTACAAGTTCTTTGAGTTGTTCTCCAAATATCTGCAAAGTTATATCCCTCTGAGAAAGATAACTTATTAGCATTGATCAAATACTAACTTTGCTTATTTCATGACCAAGATCTCTACAAAAGTTATCCTCACTATACTATATAGTCTCAATTCCCAGAAAAACATATTCTTTGATTTTATCCTAGAAAAAGATTAGTTCTGATTGGCAAAATCTTCTTAGAAATTGGTATTACTAATTTCCCCCTTAAAAGATTCTATTTATCAAGAATTTTATTAAGGGATAGAAGGATTATGAGCAATCTAGGGACAGGACCCAGATGAGAAATCGTTCGGGTGAAATTTCCGTATCTAATATCAGCTAAAAAGATTTCCCTTAAAAAAGTATAAGCTTGTTTATCTTTTTCTTTTTAATTAACTTCCTTGATATTAGGTGTTTTTAGTTAGAGTATCAGAATGTTTTTATATAAGTTTTACGTATATAATCCCATGGGTTCAGATTTGAGTGCAGTTAAATCAGCTAATTACGAAATAGCGCTTGACAATAGCTCTGGTCTAATAATAAGGTTTGACAAAAAGAAAGCTTCTTCATTTGAAACTCATGATGCTATAGTTACTATATATAGAGATGAAAATAAGAACATACTTGCAGTAGAGATAGAGTATTTAGATGATGAGGACACAGATGAGGATTAACCCCTTAAAGTAAATGTTTTATATTAAACTTTCATTCTATATTTATGGACATCATTGATCTTTGTGAGATATCATGCAATTTTGTATCGAGTACAAAGAAGAGAGAGGCGCTAAAAAGGAAATTAGAAGACATAAGGATTTATTCAGGCGAAGAAGGAGTAGCTGAGTTATGCAAAGCTCTAAATTATGTATGTGAGAAACCTAGTATCTGGTCTTGCTTACAGTGTATTGATAAGAACAGTGGTGAATACATAACAAATCAGTGTTTTTCCTCATGTGACAGTAAAGCAAGAAGAAGTTTCTGTTTCTCTACTAGGTCTCTTTCAATATTGGTCGTAATAGCAGAGGTTTATGAAGGAAAAGTAACAATAATTACGTTTTTCCAAATTAGTAAAAGTAAGCACTTTACTACTAAGTGTGGAAACAAATTAGTGGCAGATCTTTCTTAATTACATTTATATTTTTATATAAAATTTATTGAAAAAGTTCTATGAGTCGTGATAAAAAACCAAACAGAGATACTGAAATATTTTATTTCATTATATTCAGTTTCCTTGGGTAGTTTCTGAGAGAAAAGCCTAGTTAGAAGTAAGATATTTCATTCCGTTTGTCTAAACGTCTGAAAGTTGAAAATGAAATGAAAAGAAATACCTTAGTAAAAAGATCTTATTTTACCACCAGTCGTTGTATCTTCCTCTTTGCATATGTGGCCTACAACCATGTGGTCCGTATCCACCATAACCAAATCCAGACAGAAAGCTTCTTCCAAGGTCGGTAATCTCTATATATTCTACCCCATCCTCTATTGTCTTCTTAGCTAACCCACTACTTAGGAGATAGCTTATGGTAAAGTCAAATGCTGTCCCGTATAGTGGTAGTATGTTTTTTAGTTCTTGTATACTTCTTTTCCCTTTTTGGAGTTCCAAGAGCGCTTGGTAACTCCACATTCTTAAATGTCCTTTCATCAATATCAAAACTGATATCGAAATATTTAAAGCTTTCTAATATCGATTACGTTATCATTAATCGTAATATAGCCAAGATCATGATATAAGTTATTCAGCGTGGTTAAAGTCCCTGCATTAGCGCAGTTCAAAGTCTTGAAAAACACGAGGGCATGGGAATGACCTAGAATTAGTGTTCCACTTTCAAGAAGCAAAATTCGAAAGAACAAGCAGAAAAGAAAGGGAGGAAGTTTCTTGTTAATTCTCATCAAGAGTTTAGCTAAGCTGTACTCGCTCCTTTCATTGAAATATTGGTGTCCGTGGAGGAAAATGTATTTTCTTCCATTATGATAAACTCTGAGAAGTTCAGTATCGCCGTCTTGTACATCTTCATCACCTTTAATGTAAGTAACTCTACTTCTCTTTTCAAAAACACCTAAAAGTTCCTTAATCTCTCCTTCAACTATTATATCACCAAGAAGTACTATCAAGGAAGGTTTTTCTTTTTCAACAATGCTATTTAACAAGTTGATATCGCAGTAAGGGTAATGAATGTCGGAAAGGACTAATATCTTTCCATCCTCTTTTATCGTAATCTCTCTTTCCACGAATATAAGAAGGAATAAAAACAATTAATAACTTAAATCCTCGTTATTAGGAAGACATTGGCTTCTTACCCACAATAAGCTTATAAAAAGCTCCTGCAATCATCCATACTACAAATGAGATAGCACCTATTAGCGCGTTGCTCTCTTATGAGCAATAACCAGCGGAGAAGTTTTTTAATCTGTTGTTTTTAAAGACCCTCATGATAAAGATTTATGAAAATCAAGGAATATACAAGGTCTTAGTCAATAATCCTTTTCCTCCAATAAATTTTCCCTTTGAAGGAAAGGAAAGTAACAAAATGCTTTCTGAGATGGGACTTTCGATTGTTAATGGCAATCAACAACAAGAAGTTATAATAGAAAAACCACTTGACTTAAAGGAGCATATAGTTGGACTTGGAGAAAAAGCCTTTGAGTTAGATAGAAAAAGAGGAAGATATTTGATGTTTAATGTTGATGCCGGTGCGTACAGAAGATATCAAGACCCTCTTTACTTGAATATACCGTTTTTCATCTCTGTCAAAGATGGAAAAGCTACCGGTTACTTCTTTAATTCAGCTTCTAAAGTCGTTTTTGATGTAGGTTTAGAGGAGTATGACAGAGTTAAGGTCATCATTCCAGAAGACTCACTTGAGTTCTTTGTCTTCGAGGGACCAACAATTGAGGATGTTTTAGAAAAATACACCAAAATAACTGGTAATCCTTTTCTCCCTCCAATCTGGGCTTTTGAATACATGATTTCTCGTTATTCTTACTATCCACAAGACAAAGTCCTTGAGTTAGTTGATTTAATGCAAAAGGACGGGTTTAAAGTTTCCGGTATCTTTCTAGATATTCACTTCATGGACTCTTATAAGCTTTTCACTTGGCACCCCAAGAGGTTCCCAGAACCTAAAAAGTTAATTGAAGAGCTTCATAAGAGGGGTGTCAAACTAGTCACTATTGTTGATCACTCTGTTAGAGCTGATCAGAATTACCCAGTCTTTATCTCTGGTTTAGGTAAGTACTGTGAGTTAGACACAGGAGAACTGTTTGTTGGTAATTTGTGGCCTGGTCCAAGCGTTTTCCCAGACTTTTTCAAAGAAGATACTAGGGAAT
>NZ_DBPRYF010000034.1:0-3918 GCF_059755235.1 Sulfurisphaera sp. | reverse complement strand
TCAAGAGGAATTTCATACAACTTTTTCTTTAGAATAATTAATAATAGTTAAGAGTATATAAATTTATTGCTATATTGGAAACAGCCTTTTCCGGTTTTTAATGAACTCTCCTTATTTTACTTATTTTTAATCACTTTCCTCAATTACAATGACTTTCACTTTCTTTCCGTGTAGCTTTGCTAACTTCACTTGATACCCTTTTGGTGGATAAACTATGTACCCTTTCATAGCTCTTACAACTTTTCCCTCAAATACATATATAGTTGCCATAATCTAATATTTATACAAAAGTTTATAAGTCTGTATGCTAAACAAAAACTTGTGGAAACCACACAATCGATGAACCCGTTTATCCCCTCAAAGGAGGGGATGGGTGAGAAGTACAGGCTAGCGTTAAAAGCTGAGGTTGAAGTTTCAAACAGAGAGGAGTTGTTATGGGAGTTAATAGAGTATCGCTACAACTTGCAGAAACTTGTGGACGAGTTGTGGAGTCTAAAAGAGGTGCCTGGAGTTGGTCAATTACACGCAATGTTCTACGACAGATTGACAGAAGAGAGAGGTTACAGAGCACATGTGACAAGAATAATGTACAATAAAGCATCTAGTCTAGTTGATTCTGCAAGAGATAGTGGAGCTAAACATGAACCAATACTGAAAAGGCTGACTGCTGAGTTTGACAATCAAGACGCTAGAGTCGATCTGAAAAGGGGTGAGGTCAGAGTAATTTTTAAGAGAAAAGGCAAGTGGCTTACCCTCAGATTAAAGCACAGAAAGGAGTACATGGAGAAGTTTCAGAAATACAAATGGAAAGAAGTATTTGTATCATATCGTAACGGAGAGTTCTACGTTAGTATTGTTTTCGAAGTTGAATACAAACCATATTTTCCACGAGGTGCTATAGGGCTTGATGTTAACCTAGTAAAGTTAGTTTTTTACGACGGTAAAAAAGTAAGAAGGGAAGATACTCCATTCGTTAAAGCTTTATCATTAAGGGCAAAAGCTGAAGAGATTCAGAGAAAGTATCCAAAGAGATGGATGTACAACAAAAGAATATTAAACAGAGTGAGAGAACTTCACAGAAGAGCTAAAAACATCGTTGTAGACGGATCTAGGAAGTTTGCCAAAAAGTTTGTATTATTTGCGTTAAAAAAGAAAAATGCTATCACGTTAGAAGAACTAACTGGTTTAATAGAGGAGTTGAGGAGCATAAACAAACAGAATAGGTGGAAGACGTTGTACTTAGATTACCGCACACTTCAAAACTCGATAGTAACTAAGGCAATAGAATATAACGTCCCGATATACTTCGTAGACCCTAGAGGTACATCAAAGTTATGCTATAGGTGTGGTGCTGAGTTAGTGTTTTACGGCAGGCTAGGTGTTTGCCCTAGATGCGGATTCATAGCTGACAGAGACAAGAACGCATCTATGAATATTTACAAGAGGATGTGGGGGAGCCTTGGGTCTCTCCTGAACGCCCCTGCACTGAAGGATGAAACCAGACGGAGCAGGGGAAGAAAAATGAGGGGATGAGAGGAGCTGTGCTGAAGCTAACATCTCGTATTTAGAAGTAACGAGAAATATGCGGAAGTAAGCTCCTAACCCGAACCCTACGTTAAGATCAATCATTATACCATAAGTTTTTCTTATTTCTTCTTCTATCTGTTCTATGTCTTTTCTGTTTCCTTTTATGCTTAATGAGACTAAAATTCCGTTATCCCTCAAAGGGGTGAAACGTATCTTTTTCTCTTCTAATTTTCCTAAATAGACTGCCAGTATCCAAGTTTGTAAATGAAGAAAATCGTTCTCTGTCAATTTTATATACTCGTTATTTCTTGTCGCATTAAGCGTTCTAATATTTATTGAGTATATCTTTTTTTTCATAGTCGTAATATTCCTCAAAAGGAAATTTACCTAGACTTCTTTTTACAAATTCCCAATCTTTCTCCTCTTTCATGTATTTTTCTCTTTTATCAAGACCGAGTCCATAAATCAAAAGAACTAAAGAGATTGAAGGTACTAATGATTTATAAGTTTCTTTGTATTTTGATATTATCTTTGTAATTAATGTTTCGTCAAACGAAAAATAATCTGTTATTCTGATCCAGTCTCCATTAATGCTTTCAATTTTATTCTCTGCTATTAATCCTCTAATTTTTAAATCTTCAACGTCCTTCTTCAATAAATTTTTATTAATCTGCATATGATATATTTAGTTTTATAGCATAAATTTTTGCATATAAACTCTATTATGGTATTCTCTTTAGATACCTTAAAAGAACCATGTGCTAACAAAGAAAATTTTCATTAGTAATGTTATGATTACAACTATTGATTATATTTATTAAAATAAAAATGATCTAAGTCATTTTTAGTATATATCATAGAATTGAAAAATTTGAATAAATAGAGTCGTAAAAATCTATGAGACCAAGAATTGATATAGATCTTTTGCCTATAGGTCTGATTTTTATAATTTTCTGATATCAGCCCTTCAACTTCGTTTATATCTATTCAGAGCAAAGTTTATAAATTCGAAATTTTCAATTCCTCTTATGCAACTTGAAGAGATGAAGAGTTTACTTGATGAAAGCCTTATAGAAACTGTTAAGGCTCTTGGCTTCAATACTGGATTGGTAATTCCTACCAAAATTGTAGTAGACGTTGAGAAGTTTATTAGATTTATAATTAAGGATAAAAAAGAAATCTGTATTATTGCAAACAAAGAAAAAGTAAGCGAACTTTCATCTGTTATTAGATCATACAATATACCATATTATTTGTTAATTGATGATAATTTATCAGATCATATTGTTGTCTTTCATAAATAATAATTATTTCGGTTAGAATTAAAGAAAATTTCCTTGACAATTATAAATACTTATATTATATCTATATGTTGAGGAGTAATTAGGTTTGACTTCAAATAATAAAGGACTATAGTGATGATTAATAGTAAGAGTTGTATGGTCTGTATAATTAAGATTTAATTTGTCTTTCACGTTGGACATTTCAAGACTAAAGGAGGGCAAATAAGTTTAATCCTTATGGAAAAGCGAAATTTTGAGTATGTTGCGGTTTACGATAATTCATAATTATCAGCTAAAGATCATATAAAGATGGAAAGTGTTTAAAGCCATCACTGACTTATTGGCACATAGATTTAGACAAAAAATCATTACAATCATTTACATATCTTTACCCTCATTATGTCGAATTAAGAAGATATCTAATAGATAAAGATATGAAAGTAAACAAAAATTTACAAAGGGGTGCTCATTAGTAGTTAATTCCCTTGTATACAAAAAAGAAGTAGTCACACTAAATTACACGACCATTATTTTCTTTTCCTTGTAATTGTAGGCATTGTAGTGTTAAGAAGTATATTCTTTCATGAGTCTATCCATCGAACAGTATTGAGGGAACGTTAAGTAGGCATTGTAACCAACTTCATAATAGCTGTTTAAAGCTTGTTTTACCTTTTTAACGAAATCCTCATATTCATGGTCAAAAGTAATTACTGGAAGAAGTTCATCTCTGTCTGGTCCGTATAACCACCCATTATAACCATCCTTTATGATCTCTGGAACTGCTCCATCCCTTGAAGCAACACTTGGAACTCCATTGATCCCTGCTTTCATAAAACTAGTGCCACTAGCTTCCCACCCAGAAAAGGGTGTAAATGTCCAAACATCTGTACCCCATAATACTTGCTTCATTATCTGGGTATCAGCACCTTCTACAAATATCACGTTGCTCTTCCTCTGAGAGTACTCCTTAAACTTCTTTTCTAACTCTCTAGCATAATACTCTTGCGGATGAGCCTTTCCTCCAATAATAAAGAATGCGTCGTCTTTCAATTCATCTATTAAGCGTAAAATAAACTCTGGTCTTTTATACTGTGTTATTCTCCTTGAC
>NZ_DBPRYF010000033.1:0-5740 GCF_059755235.1 Sulfurisphaera sp. | reverse complement strand
AGGAGAAAAATGGCACAGCGTGTGCAACACTATCAATTACTACGTCATAATTTTTAGCATATCGTGAAGAGAGAAGATGAATAGTAAACTTGTTCCCAGCGTGAATGAGCTTTATGTTATCATATTCCTCAAGGGAATTACCTACATTTTCACTCAACCAAGTTACATCGATCCCCTTTTTTGCTAATCTTCTCCCAACCTCGTAAATTACTCTTTCAGCACCACCTGCTTGAGGATGAAAAAGATCTCTATGGTTTATAAATAATAAATTCACGAAAAATATATGGGTTTTGGAGAAATAAAAAATTATTTTAAGGGGGACAAACTGGTTCTCATTGAGCCCTAATAGGCACTCGAACCCCTCGGTTATAATTAAATATAGGAAAAGTCTTTTTATTTTTAGCTTTCATGAACCAATGAAGTAGAAAGTTGTCTAGTTATCTGTTCAACTTTACCTTAGGGTAAGACTGTCAGTAGTAATCAATAAACTGGTGATAAGGTCTATTAGTTTTCTTTACCGAATAAGGATTTTTAACCAATTTATTTATAGGGAAGCATCAAGCTAATGAACCACTTGATAGAATTTATTTTAACTCAACAACTTCTTTAGCTTTCTCTATCAGTTCAACAACTATTTTAAAAACGTCTTCAAAGTCCTCATCAGTCATGAAGTTATCATAAAAATTTGAATGAAGTGATTCAGTTTCTCTTAATAAAGTTCTTAAAACCTCCTTAAGGATTACTGTGCTACCGTCATGTAATTTCACTGGGTTAGTGTCAGCATACTTTTTAACAAACTGATGTAAATCACCGTGGCTCCAATTTGAAACAAAACATTCTTTTTAGCTGCGTATAATTTAATTAATGCTGTAACTGCTCCCCATAACTTCTCGCCAGATTGTACGTAATCTTTCTTTTCCTTTAACTTTAATGCCTCATTATAGTATTTTTCAAAAAGTTGTCTATATCTCTCAATCTGTGATGAAGGTTCCTTATCAAGGTTTTTAATCTCGTCCATTGCGTCCTCCGCACTCCATCCTATCTCTTTGGAGAGTTCATTAATCCAGTCCTTATCTAGAGCATCAAGACCTTCTCCTTTTACTAATTTATCGTGAATATTAACAATTTCCGGCCAATCATCTAATTTGGTTTTAGTCTCAGATCTTTCTTTAGAACTTTTATATGCAAATGTCAAAATTAGTCACTACTAAAATATTTCGTTCATTGCTTTTTATCTTTTTTAATCGACTTTGGTGATATCAAAAATCTACAAAAGACTTGATTTGTTTTTTTAAAAAAAAATAACGAAGTTAAATCTACTTGATATTTAGTATATCCTATATCTCAAATATACATTGAAAAGTATCGAGCTATTCAGGGAAGAGAACCAATTAACCATTCCAAAGATGTCGATAAATTTTTTATTTGATTTTTAATTAAAAAATTACATATTATTACAGTAAGGATAAATAAAAAATATTTTTAGCTTTTATCAATTTTCCACAACAATGCAGAAACTACAATTAAGACAACGTCAAGTATCCAGCTTTCTATGACGTAGACATTTATTGGTAGAACTTTCCCTACAAAAAGTGCTGGTCCAGTCCTAGTTTCAGTTAGCAATAGAAAGTCGATCACTAGAATATTAGTGCTGGAAGATATAAGCTTCTAAATCCCATTATGAAAGCTACAGCAGCGACTATAGCTAGAGACGCTGTGAAAGCGAAAAATGTTGAATATATCTCTGTTGCCAATACATCTTTTCCAAACGCTACGTGGGATGCTAACATTATATGAACTCCAGCACACAGCGAGGAACCTAGTAGACCTATCCATCTTAGAGCTTGTATTCCAACTATCTTACTGCTTGCCATAAGAGAGGAAAAGAACGATATATAAAATGGATTTTCCCAAAAGCTTGGGCAAAAGTTTATATATTTTCTTCTTTTTCGGCTTCCTTCAACAGAAGGTTAAAGAATTCCACGACGCAAGAAGTATCTTTAACCTTAGAAAGCAAATTGAGAATTAATTCTTTATACTTACCTCTAACCTCTTCTAGGATTTTAATCCCTTCATCAGTTATCTTAACTATTACGACTCTTCTATCTGTCGAGTCTCTTTCTCTAGTTATATAGCCTTTCTTTTCTAGTTTGTCTAAAACTTCAACCATAGTTGACTTGTTAACGTCAGCATAGTTTGCCAAAGAGGTCACATTTTTTTCTCCTTCTTTAAGATAATAAAGGGTTTGAACTTCTGTATAAGAAAGCCCAAACTTCTCTGCCTCTCTCTGTAAAAGTTTTCGGAATTTCTTGTTCCCCTTAAGTACTATCTCCCATTGTTCCAAGTCAATACACCTTTTTCAATACGAAAATTATTAAATAGAAAACTATTAAAACTAATGCTAGTAGCTTCTTGACTTTATAAATTAAGAAGTTAATTAAATAGACAATTTTTATCATTCGATTTTCTTTTCATTAGCCATTGCTTTTTGTTACGTAATTATGTATTTATTTTAGCATTCAACAAAACGTTTTTAAATGTGTTATGTTCTATTTTTATTAGCACGTAGAAATAATATTTTACTCTCTTTTTACTTTCTCCCTAATCCTTTCGGAAATTGCAAGAAAACTTGAGTACATTACTTCTCTCATGTTAACCTCTTTCAAGTTTGTTGTTGTCAGCTTATCCCCAGGTTTCGAAATTAGCATCTTTATGTTTGCTTTCTTCAGTATCTGATAAGAAGGAAAACATAAAGAACCGTGAGGAGCAATTACAGTGTCCGCTTTTAGTTTTACACATTCTTTGGAGACTGTGGGTCTCTTCATAGGTGAATTTAGTGCTGGGTTCTCTTCTTTAAATATAACCTCGTTGTTTTTATCATCAACAAGGACTATTTATTTAGCTTTAGAAAATATTTCAAATTCTAGATTTTCATTAACCGTTGTACAAATCATTTCTCACATTCCTCCTTCACTTTTTTATTCCCAGTAACTACAATCAGTTCATGTTCTTTGCTAAGCTCTCTGAGTTTCGATGCCACCATCTCAGTTTCTTCCTCTGTTAAGTACCCCTCTGGATATTCAATCACTACTAATGATCTACCAGAGGCTGTAGATAACTCTGCGTCAATTGCTACAAGGGACTTTATCTTTGGTGGTGCATTACCAATAGTTTCGTCTTTCCAGTAAAGTACCCCATTTTGGACCTTTATTTCATCTGATGAGAAGTATGGCTTAAATCTCTTTATTCCTTCTTTTACTCTATATATAGCAAAGCTACACTTTTGTGAGAATAACTGAGAAATTTCTTCCACCGTAAGAGCTGATTCAGAAACATTTAGTAGAGTTGATCTGTCTGATGGCATATAAATAAAGTCTGTGAATCCCGTCTTCCTTTGGAAGTCCTCTTTCTCCTTTTCAAGCATAGGCTCTATCAAACTCTCTATAATATTTTCTCCAATTTCATCTAGTTGAGACTGAGAAATCATTGATTTCTGGTTAACTTCTCTAGAAGTCACTTGCAACAGCTTGTTAACTTCTTCTTCGCTTATGCTCCTATCTATTCCTCTGTTATCTAGCTTTAAAGATAAATTCAGCTCTGCTCTTAATATCTTTTTGTCCAACTTCACTTTTGCTTTTAATGTAAAGTTCTTTATCCCAGTAAATGTGGACAGATCGATATTTACGCTTGTCTCAGTTACATCTTCAAATTGTGTCTCAGTTTCAATCGCAACTGGCTCTTTTAGTGTTATTTCGCCGTTTTTCCATGTTAATGGTATTGATGTGTTTATTTTGGTTATTATTGAAGGTAAAATGAAATTAGGATTAACCATTCTGAAATTCAATTCCCTTATTATTGCATCTAACTCGTAGATGGTGAAATATAAGTTCCTTAGTTTTTCATAGTTTTTCCTTTGGATTTTGAAGTTCAAGTCAAAGGCAACGTTCTTTTTAAAAGTATTAAAACCAGTGGGATCAAGAATATAATACTCTTTTATCTTGTCTGTTAGATCTTCATACCCGTAGATTACTTTGCACATGGTTGATAGTTAGTTTCATAATATAAAAACCAATTTTAGGAAATTTTGGACTTTTGAGATCATTTACTTACTTGCTTCCTTTCCTTTAACAACTTGTAGTAGATATATCCGCCAATCGCTTGTAACAGTCCTCCACTAAACTCTGGTAATGGAATCCACATCTCTAACAAGTACCCACTTAAACCACTGCTTAACTGGGCAATTCTAGTCGATATTCCTTGTAAGCTTGTTGCTGCTCCAAAATCTTCTTCTGACACTCCTCTTACATTTACCGCTGTCCTGTTGGGGGCTCCGAAGCCTGCGTTTAAACCTCTAATTGCATACAGTGTAGCAGCTAGATAAAACCATGGGGAAAAAGCTATGCCTACTAGAAGCACTCCGTTTAATACTCTCGTTACTGATCCTACTTTTAGAGGATCCAAATGTATTCTGGTTGCTAAAAATGAGCCTAGTGAAGTTAATGCATAAGAAATTGTAAATATAATTCCTATCATAAAGTCGTCTACGTGATAAGCTAATTTAAACCATAATGGTAAAAGAGGTATTGCAATTCCCACACCAGCTCCGGAAACCACGTTTGATGCTATGACTTTTGAGATGTAGGAGAAACTAGACCTCTTCATTATTTTCGTTGTCTTCTTAGGTCTTTTCACTTCGTGAACCAATAGAAGTGATAGAATTGAAACTAAGAGAAGCACAGAGGAAAGTCCAAATATCACTCTAAAATCCTCTTCGGGAGAGAATGGAAGAAACTGCTTTATAGATACCAATAGACTTCCAATTACGCTTGATGCTGATGCGGCAGAGCTTAATAAGCCAAGTCTTTTTACCCTCTCAGTCTCATCTCTCCAGTTTGAAGCTATCAATGCTGATAACCCTGGGCTCCACATCCCTCTTAATCCTCCAGAAGCACCTCCTCCTATCCCCGTTATTATTAGTAAAAGTATGATTAGATGTATGTTTGATGTTATTGCAAGTAGTGCTGTGCCTATTGCTGGTAAAAGATCACCAATTAAAAGTGTCTTCTTATAACCTATCCTATCTCCTAATAATCCCAAAGAGAATGAAAGTATCGAATAAAAACCCACTACACCAAACACCACAAGTCCTATAACAACTGGTGATATTCCTAATAAGGATAAATATAAAGGAACTGATAGACTTACGTAAATCAAACTTATACTTCTAGTTACTCTAGAAATTAAAAGAAACTTGAAAGTGCCTTCCACTTGAGATAGTTGTTAACTCTCGTATTAATTTTTTCCTTTAAGTGTTGGGATTTAAACAATTAGAATCCATATAATGAAATTTTTTCTATGATTATTATTCGATTTGGATTTAAATAACTATGAAAGAAAAGTTTATCTACTTGGTGATAGAGATATATCTTATGGATAGAAGCTGGGAAGTAGTCTTAACGGCAGATAGAGGGTCATTCACAGACTACGGCGGGAGTAGTGTGTTAGGTTATGTAGCTTGTATGCCCTATAGATTAGTTCCTAGGCTGTTCATGGATAAATTCTTTACACCCCCAATAAAGGTTGATAAAGAAGGGAAGGCTGTTTATGCACCTTATGCTTTAAGGAAAGTTGAAGCATCTTTACTATATCACGGTTTCGATGTCGCTGTTATCCCTCCAGAATATTTAGAGAAGAGTGTTAGCGATAAGACAAAAGTTGTAGGCATTACTGTCCATGATCC